>DASRSQ010000132.1:0-21415 GCA_035656475.1 Gemmataceae bacterium
CAGCTCGTAACATTGTGCCAGCGTCACATCCTTGCGATCGACGGGCAGCGTCCTGGCCGCGATCTCGATTTCCGCCTTGGCTTCCTTGTTCTGGCCGACGCTGATGAGATGCCGGACCAGGCCGATCCAGGCATCGGGCTGATCCCGCCCAAGCTCGACCGCGCGGCGCAGCGCCTTCTCGGCCTCCTTGGCCGACTGGCCGTTCGCCGACAGGATCTGCCCCATCCACAGGTGATCTCGATAGCTCTTCGAATTGCTGGCGACGATCTGCTTGATCAGATACTCCGCCTTGCGGAAGTCGCGGCGGTTGCACGAATGGGCGACATAGATGCGCACAAGATCGTCGGTCGCGCCTTGCTGCTTCTGCATGCGCAACAGCAACTGCTCGACCTCGTCAAACCGCTGGGCCTGCGAGAGCAAGACAAGCAATTGCCGGCTTGCGAACGGATCGCGGCTCCCCAGATCGATGGCCCGGCGATAATTCGCAATCGCCTGGTCGGTTCGGCCCTGCAGCTCGGCGATCTCGGCCCGGAGCTGAATGATCGGGTGCCAGTTGGGACGCTGCGTCGCCGCAACCGTGAGAAGGTGGCGGGCCTTCTCGAGGCCGTCTTTCTCGCCTTTCTTGCCGAGGTGAATGAGGCGCATCGCTTCGCCGAAATTCCAGTCGATGCCGCCGTCCCCTTCGAGCTTCTTGATGTCGACGAGAATCCGGCGTGCCTGGGCATCGTCATCTTGCAACAACGCCACTTCGAGCATCTGCATGCGAATGCGCATGTCCTGCGCGTGCATCGGCAGTTTGACGACCTCTTCGAGGGCCTGATTGGATTCACGCCAGCGCTGGGCGTTGTAATGCGCCTCCGCGAGCGCCTGCCATAACATCGACTGATCGCGCGGCTCGAACTTGCCGAGCGATTCCTCGATGCTCTTGAGGGCAGCGATGGCGTCGGCGTCCTCGTGCTGCGACCAGTAGCGAATCTGGGCCAGACGGAAGTCGGCCTTGGCCGCGAAACGCTGGTCCGCCGCCTGCATCAGTTGCCGAACCGTCGCCTGGTCTTTCTTCTTGGCGGCGACTTCGATCATCGCCAGCCAGGGTTCGTGCCGATCGGGATGGAGCTTGATCGTATCCTGCAGCAGGTCCTCCGCCTGCTTGAACTGCCCCTGCACGAAGAGCAACTCGGTACGCAAGAGCGGCACCTCGATCGATTTCGTCTGCGTCTTCTCAAGCTCGTCCAGTTCCTGGGCGATCTTCTTGCAATCCTTTTCGCTCGGCGTCTGGCCGGTGCGGAGCAGCATGCGGACGAACTCAATGCGGCGCTGGCCGCTGTCGCCGGCATCCTTGGCGCCGCTGACGAGTTCCTGATAAATCTGCAACGCCTCGGCGGTCTGGCCCATCGCCCAGCGGGCGTTGGCGAGGCCGCGCCGGGCGGCGGTCGATGTCGGATCGGTTTCGACGGCGCGCTCGTACGCCGCCAGTTGCAGCGTCGGCTCGTCCATCTGCTCGTAGCAGGTGCCGAGATAGATGTCGATCTGGTACGCGAGCTCGGGCGTCCCCTTCATCACCGGGCGCAGCTTCTCGAACGCCTGGGCCGATTCGAACCAGCGACCACGCAACATCTGCAGCCGGGCGTGCAAATAGTCGGCGGTGGTGGTGTTCAGTTCGCGCAGCTCGCGGATGGCCTTGTCGGCGTCATCGAGGCGATTGTCGTCAAGCAGCAGGTTGCCCAGCGTCCAGCGCAGGTCGTATTGCTGATCCTTGCGGACCTTGGTGACGCCCAGCTGCAGGCGAGCAATTGCTTCGCCGCGCTTGCCGTTCTGGCCATGGATGCGAGCGAGGGCGAGATAAAGGCGCGGCTCGGCCGGATGATGCTGCAGGCCGTCTTCGAGATATTGCAGGGCGATGCGCGTGTTGCCTTTTTCCTGAGCGTGCTGGGCAGCGAGACTGAGGACGCCAGCATCGTGCGGGGCCTTGGCCAGCGCGGTCGAGATCAGTTCTTCGATCTCGTCGGTGTGCCGAGGCTGCTTGCCGAAGTCGTCGCGCTGCAGCAGGGTGACGAGCTTGACGTAGGCGTCGACCTTGCCGGCGTCGAGCTTCATGGCACGGCGCAGCGCGTCGATGGCCGGCGCCGGCTGATTCTGGGCCTCATGCCAGCACGCCACGAGATACGCCGTTTCGGCGGACTGGCTTTGATTGGCCTCCAGGTAAGTCAGATGTTCCTTGGCGACATCGAAGAGCCGGCCGGCGATCATCATCTCGCACAGCCGTTGACGCAGCACATGGCGCTCGGGATCCTTGGCAAGCACCTGCTCGATGACGAAGCGAGCGCGCGCCCGGCGTTGCGGGGTGATCGCGACGGCGGGCTCCGACAGGATCATCGCGAGATGCTCGCGCTGTTCGAGGTCCTCGCGGGAGAACTCGAGATAGCGAGCCAGGTAGCGGGCAGCGCGGTCGAGCTTGCCGTCCTTCTCGGCCTGATCGGCTTGCCAGAGCAGGGCGTCGGCGATGTTGCCGGCTTGCAGTCGATGCAGCCCGAAGACGGCGCCGCTCAGAAGTGCGAGGGTGAGGACGAGGAATAAGAAGAACCTGGTATTGATCTTTCGCATCGCGGAATCCTTTCGCAATGATGTTGGTCCAGAAGATTGAATTAGCCTGCGAGCATCGTGCTCAACTCATGCGGCGACGCAGAAGGACGGCCAGCGGGAGACCGAGTGCGGCCAGGATGAAGGTTGTCGGTTCGGGCGTGTTACTCGGCGGTGGCGAAGATCCGGCGCCGACTGGACCGCCCTCTTCTTGAATGGTGACGATGGCCTGGATCGAACCGGGGGCGCCGTCCGGCTGGCCGGGCGAAGTGAAGCCGGAACCGGAGCCCGAGCCGACCTGGATGCCGTACGTGCGCCAGTCGTCGGACGATCCGAGGGTGATGAAAGCTTCGGTCGGCGAGTGGTTGCCGAGGACAAGCGACCAGGTGGTCTTGCCGGGAAGCGAGCTTCGCGAAGTGACGTTGGTCGCGTTGAACAGGCCGCTGAAGTGGACAGTGCCGGTCGAAGTCGCGCCGGGGTTTCCGGTGGATTTGATGTCAGTCAGGCTGAGGGCGAGGTCAAACGGGACATTGCTGAAGCTGTCCGGGGCGGCGCCGGTGGCGGAGCTGTTCGTTTTCAGAGAGTAGATGATGATGCCGGAATTGCCGCTGGCAACTCCACTGGCGCCGCTGAACGTGATCGATGACTTTGAGCTGGTGCTGGACGAAATGGTCAGGGTCGATGCCGAGTAGGCCCATGGAATGGAATCGGCGTGGACGTCGATGCAACTGACCAGCAGTGCCGCAAAAGCTGTGGCGGATGTTGCCAGCGACTGCCTCATAGCGTGCTTCCTTTCGCAGTGATGCCAATTCAAGGTGAGTGGAACACGCGTGCGGGACGAAGGGGTGCCCGGGGACCGAAGTCCCCGGGCGATTGCAAACCATCTTGCCTAGGCCTGGGCCTTCTTCATGCGGCGGCGCAGGAGAACGACCAGAGGCAGACCGAGGCCGGCCAACACGAGGCTGGCAGGTTCGGGAGTGTTGCTGGGGGGCTCGCCGGTGCCGCCGGGGCCGCCCGGGCCGTCGGTCGGGGCGATGGTGACGATGGCCTGGATGGAGCCAGGCGCGCCGCCGGGCTGGCCGGGGGAGGTGAAGCTGGAGATCTGGACGTTGTAGGTGCGCCAGCCGGTGTCATCCGAGCCGAGGGTGACGGAGGCCATGGTCGGCGACGTGTTGCCCGGAACCTGCGTCCAGCCATTGATGCCGGGGAGCAAGCTCTTGGAGGTCACGTTCGTCGCATTGAACAGGCCGGAGAAATTGACGACGCCGGTGGCGATGGCGCCAGGGGACAGACTGCTGGTAGCCTTGATGTCGGTAAGGCTGATGGCAAGGTTGTACGGGACATTGCTGAAGCTGTCCGGGGCGGCATCGGTCGTCGAACTGTTCGTCTTCAGGTTGTAGATGATGATGCCGGAATCACCGCTCGCGACGCCGCTGGCGCCGGTGAAGGAGATCGACGACAACGGGCTGGTGCTGGCGGAGATGTCGGCGGGCGAAGTGGCCGAGTAACCCCATGGAATCGAATCAGCATAGACGCTGATGCTGCCAATCAGCAGCATCGCAACGGACGCGGCGAACTTGACCAACGACTTCTTCATTTCAGGCATCCTTTCCAACACGCGAAAGAGGGACCATGCAAACGTCAGGGATCAGTCAACGGTTTCTCAGAGCGTTCGCGCGGTGTCCATCAAGATGTCTCGTCCAAGCTTCATGCTGGCTGAGCCACCAACAAGGTCGAATCGTAATGAATCTTGCAAATCAAAGTCAAGTCCAGGAATGGGCCAGAGACGCGAGAGGACAGCGCCAACTGTTCAACTCCTCCAATATCACCATATCTAACGAAAACGATGGGATGGATGCTCCTCTGCGCTACCCAAGCATCGCAGTTACCATCCGATGAGGTGATTCCACCAGCCCGAGGTCGTGCCGGTCAGACCTTGCAGCAATCTCACCGTCGGCAGATAGAGGCTGACGAAAATGCAGGTGCCGAGAAACATGGGAAGAACGAGCGCGAACCAAAACCAGGCCCAGCGACGCTGCACCCACGTGCACAGGACGCCTGTGACAACGAAGAGCGCCGGGACAGCAATGATGGCAAAGCGAACGACGAGCTCCGTGAAAAGGGGCACCGCCATGTGAAATTCGGCGAACAACCGCGCGCCGCGTGGCACGCTGACGAAGGTCAGGTAGGCGACGGCGCCCCACACGACGAAACCGATCGCGCCCAGAATCACGGCTACCCCGCGCGACGAAGTCGGCCCAGCTTCCTCAGCCAGGGGCGGAAGGTCGGGTTGCATAATGCCGAGGGCGGGAATCGAACCCGCACGCCTTGCGGCACAGGATCCTAAATCCTGCGTGGCTGCCAGTTACACCACCTCGGCGTCTCGACACATTCTATGGGAATAGGACGCAATGCTTGCGGTCGGGTTCGCGAACCGCATGACAAGAAGGAACCGCCGAAGCTGAACGTGGCCTGATCACGCACAATATCGCGGTACTGGTGTTGCGCCGAATTTTTTCGGCGAGCGTCTTCGAAGAAAAAACGCCCGGCACCCTGCCCTTTTCAAAATCGTTGAGGCTTTTCGTGAACCAATCTCGCATGGAAAGGTGCGCCCTTGCGTCTCGCAGACCATGGGGGAGAATACGATGAAGCCGTTCGTTGGTTCGACGCTCATCCTGGCTTTCGTGGGCACGTTCGCGGTGGGGGCCAGCCAGGAAGATGCAAAGGATGAGCGATGAGCTCAAGAAGACTCGAAGGCACGTGGAACTTGATTGCGTCCGAGCAAGATGGCATGAAAGCCGATCCGAACAACCTCAAGAAGGGGCCGGGGGCGGAACTTTCGGGGCCGGGACACTTCAGCCCTCACCCCCAACCCCTCTCCCATGGGGAGAGGGGAGCCGAAGGCTCGGCGCGATTGCCTGATGAGCCGTTGTCCGCTGCTACCGAGGATTAGCCGTGACCGAAGAATCGATCTTCATCGCTGCCCTGGACATGGCCGACACCGAGCGGTCCGCGTACCTGGACCAGGCGTGCGGCGGCGACATGGCGTTGCGGGCGCGCGTCGAAGCGTTGCTTGGCTCGCACGAACGGGCCGGCAGCTTTCTCGTCCAGCCGGTCCTGCAGACGGCCGATGCCCAGCCCGCTGATGTCGAAGCGATGGGGACGAAGATCGGGCCGTACAAGTTGCTGCAGCAGATCGGCGTCGGCGGCATGGGCGAGGTCTGGATGGCCGAGCAGCTCACGCCGGTGCGGCGCAAGGTCGCGATCAAGGTCATCAAGGCGGGCATGGATAGCGCCCAGGTCGTCGCTCGCTTCGAGGCGGAACGCCAGGCGCTGGCGCTCATGGATCATCCGAACATCGCCAAGGTGCTCGACGCGGGCACGACCGAGCGCGGCCGGCCGTATTTCGTGATGGAGCTCGTGAAAGGCGTGCCGATCACGAAATATTGCGATGAGAACCAGCTCACGCCCAGGCAACGGCTCGAGCTGTTCGTACCGGTGTGCCGGGCGATTCAGCACGCGCATCAGAAGGGGATCATTCATCGCGATCTGAAGCCGAGCAATGTCTTCGTCGCCAGTTACGATGGCAAGCCGGTGCCGAAGGTCATCGACTTCGGCGTCGCCAAGGCGATGGGACAGCAACTGACCGAGCGCACGCTCTTCACCGGCTTCGGCGGCATTGTCGGCACGCTCGAATACATGAGTCCCGAGCAGGCCGAGTTCAACGCCCTTGATGTCGACACGCGTTCCGACATCTACAGCCTCGGCGTGCTGCTGTACGAACTGCTGACCGGCACAACGCCGCTCACCCGGCAACGGCTGAAGCAGGCGGCCCTCACGGAAGTGCTGCGCATCATCCGCGAGGAGGAGCCGCCGCGGCCGAGCACGCGCCTCAGCGATTCGAAGGAGACGCTGAAGACGATCGCCACGCAGCGCCGCCTGGAGCCCGTCGGGCTGACGCGCGAGGTCCGCGGCGAACTGGACTGGATCGTCATGAAGGCGCTCGAAAAGGACCGCGGCCGCCGCTATGACTCGGCGACCAGCTTCGCCCGCGACATCGAGCGCTATCTGGCCAACGAGACGGTCGAAGCCTGTCCGCCGTCGGCGCGCTATCGGCTGCGCAAGTTCGTCAGCAAGCATCATCGCCTGCTCGCCACCGTGAGCGCGTTCGTGATGCTGCTGGTGCTGGCGACGGCGGTCAGTAGCTTGCTTGCGGTCTGGGCGACGCGTGCCGAGGGGAAGGCGCTGGAGGCGCGCGACGACGAGATCACCGCGCGCAAGCAGGTCGAGAACCAGCGCGACCGAGCCGTCAATGCCGAGAAACTTGCCGAGAAACGGCTCGACGATGTCATTGCCGAGAAGAAGCGTGCTGATGCGGAAGCGGCGATTGCCAAGGCGGTTGCGGACTTCCTGCAGTTCGATCTGCTGGGCCAGGCAGATGTCGCTTATCAAAGCTCCGATGAGGTCGGGCGCGATCCCGATGTGAAGGTGCGGACGCTGTTGGACCGGGCATCTCGCGCCGTCGATCGCCGTTTCAAGAATCAGCCGCTCACCGAGGCGGCGATTCGGCAGACGCTGGGACACACCTACATGGCGGTCGGCAAGACCGCCGAGGCGCAGCCGCACCTTGAGCGGGCGGTATCGCTGTTGACCGTGAACCTGGGTGCCGATGATCCCAAGACGCTCGTTGCTCGCAATGGCGTCGCCGTCATGCTGAAGACGCAGGGCAAGGAGGTGCAGGCCGAGGCGATCTACCACGATATCCTCAAGACGAGTGTCGTGCGGGTCGGCCCGAACGATCCTCTCACGCTCGATGTCAAGCATAACCTTGCCCGTCTTTATCGCGCGCAGGGGCATTATGACCGCGCTCTGAAACTGGCCACCGAGGTGCTCGATGGCTGTCAGGCGCGCTTCGGGCCGGATAATTCGCGCACGGTTTCCGTCAATCACACGCAGGCGACCATCCTGCAGCAGCAACGAAAATTCGACCAGGCCGAGGGGATTTTCAAGGAAACGCTGCAGATCACGACGGCGAAACTGGGCCCCGATCATCCGCGTGTCCTCGGCATCCGCAGCGACATCGCCAAGCTGCAGAAAGCGCGTGGCAACGTCGCCCAGGCGGCCGCCCAGTTTACGGAACTCGTCAAGGCCTATGGCACGGTGATGGGCCCCGAGCATCCGAGCACGCTGACTGCCAAAAACAATCTTGGCCTCGCCTGGAAGGCTCAGGGGAAGTTCAGCCAGGCCGAGGGAATCCTGCAAGAGACCCTCCAAGTGCAACAGGCATTGCTCGGGGATCATCATCCGCAAACGCTGATCACCAAGGGTAACCTGGCGTCCGTTTATCAGGCAGAAAAGAAATATGTGCAGGCGGAGCAGCTTTTCAAGGAAGCACTCGAAGGGGACACCGCCCTGCTCGGCGCGGAGCACGTCATCACCCTTGGCAGCAAGAACAACCTCGCGGGCCTCTATTATGTTCGCGGCAAGTACGACCAGGCGGAGCCGCTGTTCAAGGACGTCTACGACAAGCAGAAAGCAAACCTCGGCATCGACCATCCGCGCACGCTGACGACGGCGAACAATCTCGCCGGCGCCTACTATGGGCTCGGCAAGTTCGCCCAGGCCGAGCCCCTGTTCGAGGCGGTGCTCAAGTCGCATCGCACGGTCTATCGCCCGGACCATGGCGCGGTGCAGTTGCTGCTCAACAACCTCGCCGCGTGCTACTACATGCAGGGCAAGTTCGAAAAAGCGGAGCCGTTATTGCGCGAAATGCTTGAGCATCGCACGGCCAAGGACGGGCCGGAATCGGACAGTGTGGCTGACATCCTCAGCAAGCTCGGGCCCTGCCTGCTCAAGCAGGCGAAGTACGACGAGGCGGAGGCGAAGCTGCGCGAATGCCTGGCCCTGCGTCAAAAAATGAAGCCGAATGCGTGGTTCACCTTCAACACGCAGGCGCAGATCGGCGCCGCGCTCCTGGGCCAGAAGAAGTACGACGCGGCGGAGCCGATGCTGGTGCAGGGCTATGAGGGAATGAAGAAACGCGAGGCGACGATCCCACCCAGACTGCGCAGCAACCTGACCGAGGCCGCCGAGCGTCTGGTGGCGCTGTACGAGGCACGCGGCAATGACGCAAAGGCCGAGCAGTGGCGCAAGGTTGTCGCTGCTCGCACGAAGAAGCAACCCTGACGGATGTTCGATCTCCCCTCTCCCTTTGGGAGAGGGGCCGGGGGGGTGAGGGCTGAAGCGCCCGGAATCTGAAAGTTCCGCCCTCACCCCCAACCCCTCTCCCAGAGGGAGAGGGGAGCCAAATCCCTGACCTCAGACTCGCAAGCAAGCTTGCCGGCGGCGCCGCTTGGTGCTGCGCCGCGCCGGTACGCCCATTGACTCGGAGATACCATGGCCATCGCGTTGACCTGTGACTGCGGCAAGAAACTGAACGTCAAGGACGAGCTCGAAGGCAAGCGGATCAAGTGTCCGAAATGCCAGTCCTCGTTGCTCGTTGAATCCGCAAGCAACGACGACGATGACGGCGATGAAGAAGAAACGCCAAAGAAGAAATCGGGCAAGAAGGAACAAAAGAAAGGGGGCGGCATGGCGCTCTACGCGGCCGTCGGCGCAGTCGTCGTGTTGCTCGGCTGCTGCTGCCTTGGCGGCGCGGGGACCGGCGGCTACTTCATGCTGAATGGCGGCGGCTCGCCGCTTGAGGCCAAGATCGTCGGCAAGTGGACCGCCGAAGTGCCGCCACCCAAAAAGGGCGCCAACATGACGCCGGACGACATCATGAAGATGGCGTTTGCTGGCAGCCACATCGAGTTCAAGGCGGACAAGACCGTCATTGACGCGACACCGATGACGCCGATCCTGCTCGGCAAGTGGAAGACGGTCGGCAGCAAGGCGGACGTCATCACGGTGGAGCTGAGCCAAGGGCCGATCAGCAGGAAGCTTGACATCAAGGTCGTCAGCAACGACGCGCTCAAGATCACGCCGGCCGATTCGAAATCCGAATACGATTTCAAGCGAGCCAAGTAGCAAGTGAATCGACACCGTTCACGTGTCCGCCAACTCGATTCGGGACGGAGTGTCGGACGCACTTCCCGGTTTCTCCGGGAAGTTAGTTAGTTAGTTAGTTAGTTAGTTAGTTAGACCATTCCCCACTACTATCAGTAGCTGCTGCAGTGAAATCTGTTTGACGCCCGACTCGCTTAGTTTAAGGCGTAGTCTTGCAAGCCGGCGCTAGATGGAGAATCTGACCAGTTAAATTGGTGAGTGGCTACGCGGCGCGCCACGGAAAACTTGAGCGGTCGTAGCGATCGTTCCGGTTGTGCGGACCGTCGAGGCCACGAAAAGACTGAACGTTGTAAAGATTGCAACGTCACAGCCGGGCAACTTGGTAGAATCGATGAGAAGCGAAGAGTCTTTTTGCATATAATAAACTATCTATGCTAGCTACAATCCAACCGCAGGGTCCCGTGATGGCATCGGACGGCGTGAATTCGGCGACGACTCTCAAAGCCTGGGGAGTGACGCGTAGCTTCGGCTCCGGCGATACCAAGTCGTATGCCCTGCGCAACGTCAGCCTTGAACTGCATGCAGGCCAGCTTACCCTTCTCATGGGACCGTCCGGCAGCGGTAAATCAACCCTGCTCGCGGTGCTATCCGGCTTGCTCCATCCCGATGCCGGTACCGTCATGGTCCTCGACCGTGACCTCTGGGCCATGAGCGAGCGGGAACGGGAGACTTTTCGCCTGGACAACTCTGGCTTTATCTTCCAGGGCTATAACCTATTTGCCTCACTGACGGCTCGTCAGCAATTGGAAATGGTCCTGACCTGGGGCCTGGGCGCGAGTGCCCGCGAAGCGCACGAAAAGACCGACGAAATGCTCGCAATGCTCGGCCTGTCCAAGAAGGCGAACCTGCGACCTCTGCAAATGTCGGGCGGCGAGAAACAGCGCGTCGCCATTGGCCGGGCGCTTATCAAGCAGCCACAATTCGTGTTCGCCGACGAGCCGACCTCCGCTCTCGACTGGAAGCACGGCCAGCACGTGATCGAGCTGCTGCGGGCGGCCGCCCACGATCAGGGCTCGACCATTCTCATCGTGGCTCACGATTCACGTATCATTCCGTTCTGCGACCGCGTTCTTCATCTGGAAGACGGCATCCTCTACGAAGGGGCCGAAAAACCGATGGAACTCTACGGCGAAGATCCCATGCCAACGACCGGCATCTAAAGTCCCACCACGCAAGGATTGACGTCCACTGTCAAGGAGACTCACGTGAAGGCCTATTGGCTCATCGGCATCCTGGTGCTCGTCGCGAGCTTCATCGCAGTACCGTTGGTTCTCAAAGAGTCCGCCAGCGTCGCTGCCAAGGGGAAGAAGGACGCGGACGACGACCTGCCTCCGAACATGGTCGTCTGCTGGGGCAACTTCGACGGTGAGAAAGGCGTGGCGGCGCTCGATCCGAACCAGTTCGGCAACGTGACCGAGGTTGCTGCCGAGAACGCTCACGTTAAGAAGGGAACGGTGCTGCTGCAGGTGGCGGACCCGGTCGCCAAGCTCAAGGTCCAGGCGGCCCAGCAACAACTCGCCGAAGCCAAAAAACTCCCCGACAAGTACAAGTTCGAACTCGAGCAGCAAAACGCCGCCATCGAGGCCGTCAAGATCGAACGCAAAAGCCGTCTAAAGTCACTCGAGACGAACAGTAGCAAGACGCTCTACAACGAGGCAGAGGCGCTGTACGCGGAAAAGCTGAAGGTCGAAGAAGCCAAGAAGAAGCTGATCCAACTGCAAGACGCGAGCCTCAAGATCGCCCAGGCGGATACGCAGCTCAAAGAAGCCGAGGAATTCCTGAAACTCTTCCAGGTCGTCGCTCCCGACGATGGCACGGTGCTCCGCGTCAACATTCGCAAAGGCGAAGCGTTCACTTCCAGCGCCATGCGGCATGCCATCGAGTTTCTGCCCGATGCTCCGGTCATCGTCAAGGCAGAGGTGCTGCAGGAATGGGGCAGCTACATCAGGCTAGGCCAGGACGTCGTCATCGAGGACGACACCTACAAGGGCCCGAAGTGGACTGGCAAGGTCCAGACAATTTCCAAGTGGTATGCTCCGACGCGCAGCCCGAGCATCGAGCCGTTCCGCATGAACGACGTGCGCACGCTCGAATGCCTCATCACGAACATCGAGCCGGAGAAGGGGAACACGACCCAGCCGCGCATCGGACAACGCGTGCGAGCGAAGATCAAGATCGACGCGCCGAAGTAGTGTCCATCCGCGCTTGGATTACAAGCCCGACGCGTGAGCGAGGCAGGTTTTGCAAAGGCATCCTCGCTCACGCCTCGGGCTCATGCATTCCACCACAACGTTAGCGTTGAGGGGGCATTAGCATGCCTCGCTATCTCACCATCGCCGCGGCTCAGAGCGGCCCCATCTCACGGCAAACCAGCCGAAGTGAGGTTGTCGCGCGCCTCATCGAGCAGATGCGTGACGCCCGTGCCTGCGGTTGCGAGCTGATCGTCTTCACCGAATGCGCGCTCACTGCGTTCTTCCCGCACTGGTGGATCGACGACGAGGTCGAGCTCGATGCGTGGTTCGAGCGTGAGATGCCAGGCCCGGCAACGCAGCCGCTCTTCGACGAGGCCCGCCGGCTGAAGATCGGCTTCTATCTCGGCTACGCCGAGCTCGCGATCGAAGCCGGCGTCAAGCATCGCTTTAACACGAGCATTCTCGTCAACGCCGATGGGCAGATCATCGGCAAGTATCGCAAGATTCACCTGCCCGGTTATGCCGAACGGCATCCGCATCATCCGTTTCAAAATCTCGAGAAGCGCTATTTCGAGGTCGGCAATCTCGGCTTTCGCGCGTGGCGGGCCTTCGGCAGCGTCGTCGGGATGTGCATCTGCAACGATCGCCGCTGGGTCGAGACGTATCGCGTGCTGGCCCTGCAGGGCGCCGAGCTGATCCTGCTCGGCTACAACACGCCCGACCACATTCCGGACAATCCGGAATGCGATCACCTCAGCGACTTTCATCATCTCCTGAGCATGCAGGCCGGCGCGTATCAGAACGGCTGCTGGGTCGTCGGCGTCGCCAAGGCCGGCGTCGAGGAAGGCGTGAGCCAGATCGGCCAGTCGGCGATCATCGCCCCGTCCGGCGAAATCGTCGCCCGCAGCTCAACGCTGTCCGACGAACTGATCATCTACCGCTGC
Source organism: Gemmataceae bacterium (assembly GCA_035656475.1). Classification (GTDB taxonomy): domain Bacteria; phylum Planctomycetota; class Planctomycetia; order Gemmatales; family Gemmataceae; genus SIAQ01. The sequence goes on from DASRSQ010000132.1 coordinate 12,782, forward strand.
GACCTGGACCTGGTGAAGCCGTACAAGGAACGTTTGTTCAACTTCGCCAAGCATCGCCGGATCGAGCACTATCAGTTGATCGCGGCGCAAACCGGAGCGACGCCTCCGCCTGCGTGAAACGCACATTTTCCTTGCACAACCTGCATAATCCGGATACCAAGAATAGAGAGAAAATTTGGAGTGCGGCAGCTTGACGCCGCGTCTTTGGAGTGCGGTGGCTGGACACCGCTTTCGCATTTGCTTTTCTTTTTCGGCGGGACCGTTGATCCACGCGAAAACGAAAATCAAATGCGAAAGCGGTGTCCAGCCACCGCACTCCAAAGAATCCGTTCACGGACGAGCGAGGGAACAAAACACCGAGAAATCGAGGCAACCATGAACGCGCTAGCCGTGATGCTGCTCGTCGCCAGCCAAACTCCCGGACAACCGCAGCCAGATTTTCGTGCCGATACGCTGAGTGCCAAGCAGGACATGGTGCTCCGCTGGAACTCGATCGCCCTGCAGACGATTCGGCTGGAGAAGGCGCCGCCGCCGGTGGCTGCCCGCAACTTGGCGATCATGCATCTGGCGGTCTACGACGCGGTGATGGCGATCGCCCAGACCCATGAGCCTTACCTCGCCAACGTAAGCGCGGCGCCCGGCTCGTCGCCGGAGGCGGCGGCAGCCGCCGCGGCGCATCGCGTGCTCGTCACGCTGCATCCGAAGCAGCGCGAGTATCTCGACGCGATGCTGCGAGCCTCCTGGCTGGACGTGCCGCGCTCGGCGGCGCGCGATCAGGGCGCCGAGCTGGGACGCTCGATTGCCGACCGCATGCTCGAAGCACGTAAGACCGACAATGCGGATCTCGAGAGTAAGTTCGTCTACAAGGACGAGCCGGGCAAATGGCAGCCGACGGCGCCTCTATTCAAGCAGGCGCTTCTGCCCCACTGGGGTTACGTGAAGCCGTTCGCGATCAAGAAGGGAACGCAGTACCAGCCGCCGGCGCCGCCGTCGTTCAAGAGTGACGCGTTCGCGTCGGCGTACCACGAGGTCAAGAAGCTTGGCCGCAAGGACAGCGTGTTCCGCACGAACGAGCAGACCGACATCGCGCATTTCTGGGCCGACGATGTCGGCACGGTGACGCCGCCTGGCCACTGGAATAGCATCGCCCAGGGCATCGCGATTGAGCGAGGCAACACGCTCACCGAAAACGCGCGTCTGTTCGCTCATCTCAACATGGCCCTGTCCGACACCGCGGTGCTTTGCTGGGTGATCAAGTTCACCTTCGAGTACTGGCGTCCGATCACTGCGATCCGCGTCGAGGATCCGAACTGGACGCCGCTCCTCACCACGCCACCGTTTCCCGCTTACACCTCCGGACACAGCACGTTTAGCGGCGCCGCATCAGCGCTCCTGGCGCATTCCTTTGGCAGCGACAAGATTGTCTTCCGCACCACCTCCGATGGCTTGCCGGGAGTGACGCGCAAGTTCTCCAGCCTGACGCAGGCCGCCGAGGAAGCCGGCATGAGCCGAATCTACGGCGGCATCCACTGGCAGTTCGACAACACCGAGGGGCTGCGCGTTGGCAGGACACTTGGTGAGTATGTCTACCGCAATACCTTGCAGCCACGCGCCCCCCGCTAATGGGCTGTAAGGGTTTTTCCTGCCCGAACCACCGGAAAACTCTTCCCCTATCGGACTGAATAGCCTGGCACTGCACATGCCCGACGCGGGTGGCGAGCGCGTCGGACTTGTGTCTCCCGAAAACCGATCTTGACAAAGCCTCCGATTTCGCGATGCTCATGCCCTCTACAATCCGTGGATAGATCGCAAGACTGGCAAGACGTGGCAGCCAGATATTCTGGCGAATCGCGAGGTCGAAGCATGCTGTCGCAGTCAGAAATAAACGCCAAGAATTCGGAATTCTGGAATGAGCTGTGTGGCAGCGGCCTGGCGAAGATCCTCGGCATTACCGAGCACACGCCGGAGTCGCTGCGCCGTTTCGACGCCGCCTACTTCGATATTTATCCCTATTTGCTCCCAATCGTGAATCCGTCGCGCATGGCGGGCAAGGACGTCCTCGAAATCGGCCTGGGCTATGGCAGCATGTGCCAGCAGCTTGCGGGCGCGGGCGCACGCTACGCTGGCCTCGACATCGCCGCCGGCGCGGTGCGCATGACCAATCTGCGCCTGGAAATGCAAGGTTTCGCAGGTCGAGCCGTGGTCGGCAGCGCGCACGAGATGCCATTTGTCAGCGGCTCGTTCGATTTCGTCGTGTCGATCGGCTGCTTCCATCACACGGGAAACCTACAGCGCTGCATCGATGAAACGCACCGCGTTCTTCGCCCCGGCGGACGCGCGATCGTCATGGTTTACAACAAATTCTCGCTGCGCCAGTGGCTTGGCTGGCCCTGGCAGACCTTCAAGGAAGTGCTGCGCGAGTGGGGCCTCCTCAAGAGTGCGGCCGAACTCACCGAGGCGCAGAAGTTCTCCTACGATCACAACGCCGCCGGCGCCGCCGCGCCGGAAACCGTGCTGACCTCCGTTCGCGATGCGCGGCGCATCTTTGCCGCCTTCGAAACGGTCACCATGCAGAAGCGGAACATGGATCCGTTGATGTTGCGTGGCCGAATGATCATCGATCGGCCCAAGCTGCTCGGCGTTGTCAGCCGAATGTTTGGTCTGGACCTTTACATTGAAGCGAAGAAGCACGGGGTCGCGTCGGCTGCCGCCGACATTACGCCGCTCGCCAAGGCAGGGTAGCCCAGGCTGCTGATGCACGGTTCGAATGTGCGCCTTGACCATTTCATCTTCAAATCACTGCGATTCCAGGTGATTCGCGGCGAATAGCCGTGTGCGCATCGCGCGAAACCGATCTTGACAAGCACTGGCCCAATTCGCGATGCTGTTACCAGAGACCGTTGCGTGCTTACACGGCGCGGGCACAGCCCTCTCTCATGCGCAAGCCTTGCCCAATCAGGCCGTTCCATTGTTGAGATGTGACTTCTGCCCACGCCGGGCGTGAACCTCATGTGAGCATGGAGGCTCAAATAAGATAATCGGCGAGCGGGAAATTGGATCAACGGGTTGGACGTGGTATAATAGCATCAGAGTTGGCCCTGGATGGTTGATTGCCCGTTTGTGTTTTGCCGTGTGCATGTTTTGATTAGCCGCGCCATCATCTTCTTCTCGCACCGCGCACGCAAGACGCAGCACGCCAGCGGCCGCAGGGTTCCTGCAGAAACCCGCACCCGGAACTTCTCACCTTTACTTCGATCTTTGTCAACACAGCTAGGCATAATGCCTGATACCGACGTCTCCCAACGGCGTCGGAATTAAGGGGAGGTATGGACTCATGCCCGCGACCGGAAAAGACATTCTGAACATCATCCGCGAGCAGCTCGATCTCAGCGATTACCGCAAGGTGCACTGGGAGGGCAGCTTCGAGGAGTACCTGGATATCGTGCGCGATCATCCCGAAGTCACGCGCACCGCCTACCAGCGCCTGTACGACATGATCCTGTCGCATGGCGTCGAGGAACGCTTCGAGAACAAGGAGAAGGCGGTCCGTTACCGCTTCTTCGCCGACTTCGCCGCCAAGTACGGCGACGGCATCTTCGGCCTCGATCGCGTCATCAACCAGCTCGTCAACGCCTTCAAGTCCGCCGCCAACGAGTACGGCACCGAACGCCGCGTCCTGCTCCTACACGGCCCGGTCGGCTCGTCCAAGAGCACCATCGCCCGCCTGCTCAAGCGCGGCCTCGAGGAATATTCGCGCACCGACGATGGGATGCTCTTCTCCTTCGCCTGGAAAGGCCCCGAGGACACCTGGCTCAAGGATCCCATGCACGGCGATCCGCTGCAGCTGATCCCGCCCGCCATGCGCGAAGCGGTGCTGGCGCGCATCATCACGGATAACAAGGACAGGAAGCTGCGCTACCCGATCCAGATCAAGGGGGACCTGTCGCCGTATAGCCGATTCATGTTCAACGAACGGCTCCAAAAATACCACGGCGACATCACCGCGATGCTGGCCAACGAGATCAAGGTCTATCGCCTTGTCCTCTCCGAGCAGGACCGCATCGGCATCGGCACGTTCCAGCCCAAGGACGAGAAGAACCAGGACTCGACCGAGCTCACCGGCGACATCAACTATCGCAAGATCGCCGAGTACGGCAGCGATAGCGATCCGCGCGCCTTCTCCTTCGACGGCGAACTCAACATCGCCAACCGCGGCCTCGTCGAGTTCATCGAAGTCCTGAAGCTGGACGTCGCGTTCCTCTATGACTTGCTCGGCGCGTCGCAGGAACACAAGATCAAGCCGAAGAAGTTCGCGCAGACCGATATCGACGAGGTCATCCTCGGCCACACGAATGAGCCGGAATATCGCCGGCTGCAGAACAACGAGTTCATGGAAGCGTTGCGCGACCGCACGGTGAAGATCGATGTGCCGTACGTCACGCGCCTGAGCGACGAGATCAAGATCTACGAGAAGTCGTTCAACAACGACAAGGTTCGCGGCAAGCACATCGCCCCGCACACGATCGAAGTCGCCGCGATGTGGGCGGTGCTGACCCGGCTCGAACAGCCGAAGCACGCGAACCTGACGCTGCTGCAGAAGATGAAGCTCTACAACGGCAAGACGCTGCCCGGCTTCACCGAGGACAACATCATCGAGTTGAAGCGAGAGGCCGCCAACGAGGGCATGCACGGCATCAGCCCGCGATACATCCAGGACAAGATCTCGAACGCGTTGGTCGCGCATCCGGAAGAGGACAACATCAACCCGTTCATGGTGATGCATGAGCTGGAAACCGGCCTGCGTCATCATTCGTTGATCACGAACCAGGACCAGTTGCAGCATTTCAAGGAGCTGCTGCAGGTTGTCCGCCAGGAATACGAGGACATCGTGAAGAACGAAGTCCAGCGTGCGATCGCTGCCGATGAAGACGCGTTGCAACGGCTGTGCGCGAATTACATCGACAACGTGAAGGCGTACACGCAGCGCGAGAAGGTCCGCAACCGCTTCACCGGCGGCTACGACGAACCGGACGAACGGCTGATGCGTTCGATCGAGGAAAAAATCGATATCCCGGAGAGCCGCAAGGACGATTTCCGCCGCGAGATCATGAACTACATCGGCGCGTTGGCGATCGACGGCAAGCGCTTCGACTACAAGACGAACGAACGCCTGATGAAGGCGCTCGAGCTGAAGCTGTTCGAGGACCAAAAGGACAGCATCAAGCTGACGAGCCTGGTGTCGAACGTCGTCGACAAGGCAACGCAGGAGAAGATCGATGTCGTGAAATCGCGTCTGATCAAGTACTACGGCTACAACGAATCGAGCGCGACCGATGTGTTGAACTTTGTCGCGAGCATCTTCGCGCGTGGGCAAACGAAAAAGTAACAGGGAGCCGCCGCCTACGGCGTAGCAGTCTGCTACGCCGCAAGCGGCGGGAACAGAGAACGCCATGGGACAGAAGATCGAACGTGATCATCAGCGCTTCCGCAAGATCGTGCGCGGCAAGGTCAAGAGCGGCCTGTCGAAGTACATCTCGCGCGGGGAGATGATCGGCAAAAAGGGACGCGACTTTGTCAGCATCCCGATGCCGTCCATCGAGCTGCCGCAGTTCCGCTACGGCCAGAAGGGCTCCGGCGGCGTCGGCCAGGGCGAGGGACAGCCGGGGCAACCGTTGACTGCGCCCCAGGAGGAGGGCGAAGGCGGCGCCGGCGATCAACCGGGCGGCCACATCCTCGAAGTCGATCTCACGCTCGAGGAGCTGGCTGAGATCCTGGGCGAAGAGCTGGCGTTGCCGAGAATTGAGCCGAAGGGAAAGAAGAACATCGTCACGACGAAGGACAAGTACACCGGCATCCGCCAGACCGGGCCGGAGTCGCTGCGTCACTTCAAGCGCACCTTCAAGAAGGCGATGAAGCGCCAGATCGCGTCGGGCACCTACAACCCGGCCGATCCAATGGTCATTCCGGTGCGTGAGGACAAGCAATACCGCAGCTGGAAGGAAGTCCCGAAGCCCGACGCGGTCGCCTGCATCCTGTACATGATGGACGTGTCGGGTTCGATGACGGACGAGCAAAAGGAGATCGTGCGCATCGAGGCGTTCTGGATCGACACCTGGATCAAGAAGCATTACAAGGGCGTCGAGAACGTCTACATCATCCACGATGCCGATGCCAAGGAGGTCGACGAGCACACGTTCTACCACACGCGTGAATCGGGCGGCACCAAGATCAGCACCGCCTACGAACTCGCCAACCGCATCATCGACCACAAGTATTCGCCGGCCGAGTTCAACATCTACGCGTTCCATTTTTCGGATGGCGACAACTGGGGCGACGACAGCCCGCACTGCATCAAGTTCCTGCAGGAGACGCTGCTGCCAAAGCTGAACCTGTTCGGCTACGGCCAGGTCGAAAGCCCGTACGGCAGCGGCGAGTTTTACGAGTACATCACGGAACTGCTGGAGAAGAAGGACAACGTCGTGGCGACGCGCATTCCGGATCGCGAAGCGATTTTGGGATCGATCAAGGAGTTCTTGAGCACAGGCAAGTAGTGACAAGTGACGTGTGACAAGTGACGAGTGAAATGCAGATGAGCGCGCCCGCCCGCGGATATCGAGACCTTCTGGTTTGGCAGAAAGGTATTCGGCTAGCGAAGGAAGTGTATCGGCTTACTCGAGATTTTCCGGCGGACGAAAGGTTCGGCCTTATCAGCCAGATGCGGAGAGCGGCGATCTCGGTTCCATCAAACATTGCGGAAGGTCAGGCGAGGAGAACCACCAAGGACTTCATTCAGTTCATCGCGATTGCGGAAGGATCTGTTGCGGAGTTGGACACACAATTGGAATTGAGTTACGAGCTTGGCTACTGTGACCGAACGACGGCCGCCCCCATTGCTACTATCCTTGAAGAACTGAAAAAGATGCTGAACTCCCTACGAAGAAAACTGAGCGAGAAGACATGACGATGCATTTCACTCGTCACTTGTCACTCGTCACTTGTCACTGAGTTTGCAATGACTTTTCCTTACGACACACGCCTGCCGCCCGACCTCGCCGCCCTCAAGGTGGACATCGAGGCCCACGCGCGCCAGTTCGGGCTCGACTTCTACGACACCATCTTCGAAGTCGTCGAAGCCGACGACCTGAATGAAATCGCGTCCTACGGCGGTTTCCCTACCCGTTATCCGCACTGGTCGTTCGGCATGGCGTACGAGGAGCTCAAGAAGGGCTATGAGTACGGTCTGTCGAAGATCTACGAAATGGTCATCAACAATGACCCGTGCTACGCGTACCTGATGCGCTGCAACCACACCGTCGACCAGAAGCTGGTAATGGCGCATGTCTACGGCCACTGCGACTTCTTCAAGAATAACGCCTACTTCGCGCATACCTCGCGCAAGATGATGGATGACATGGCCAACCATGGCGTCCGCATTCGGCACTATGCCGAGAAGTATGGCGAAGACGCGGTCGAGACGTTTCTCGATCGCTGCATGTCGATCGACGATCTCATCGACATGCACTCCACCGCGATCAAACGGCACGATGAATCCAAGCGGTTCGACTTCAAGGAGGCGGCCCAGGAGGAAGGGGACAAGCTGACGCGCTTCAAGAGCAAGGACTACATGTCCGAATACATCAACCCGCCGGAAGCGCTGCGAGCGGAGGAAGAGGAACTCCGGAAGAAACAGCAGGCCATGGAGCATTCCTTCCCAGAACGGCCCGAGCGCGACATTCTCCTGTTCCTCATCGAATACGCTCCGCTCAAGGCCTGGCAGCGCGATGTGCTGTCGATCGTGCGCGACGAGGCGTATTACTTCGCGCCGCAGGGGCAGACCAAGATCATCAACGAAGGCTGGGCATCCTTCTGGCACAGCACGATCATGACGGAACGAGCGCTCGAGCCGTGGGAATGTGTCGATTATGCTGACCATCATTCGGGCACGATGGCGATGTCACGTGGACGCGTGAATCCGTACAAGCTTGGTATCGAGCTATTGCGCGACATTGAGCGACGCTGGAACACTGGACAGTTTGGCAAGGAATGGGAAGAATGCGAAGACCATGACAAAAAACATGCCTGGGATTTGAAATTGGGGCTCGGACGCAAAAAAATCTTTGAGGTCCGCAAGATTCATAACGATGTTACCTTTATCGATACTTTCCTGACGCCCGAGTTCTGCATCGAGCACAAGTTGTTCTCGTTCGCTCACAACGAGCAGCAGGGCAACTACATCATCGAATCGCGCGAATTTCAGAAGGTGAAGCAACGGCTGCTGTTCAGTTTGACCAATCATGGCCGGCCGTTCATCTATGTGGTTGACGGAAACTACAAAAACCGGGGCGAATTGCTGCTTCGGCACGAGTATAATGGGAGAGAGTTGCGTATGGACCGGGCCGTGGACACGCTTGCAAATGTACAGGCGATCTGGGGCCGGCCGGTGCATCTACAGACGATTTCGGACAACAAGCCTGTGCTCGTGAGTCACGACGGAACCAACGCGACACAGAAGAACATGGGAGAGGCCGATGATCCTCGAAAAAACGCTTCGCCACCAGCTAAATAACCCGGAACCTGGCGGATTCCGCGTCTCACTTGCCGGCTGGGAGGTCGGCCTCGTCGCCGACCGGCAGG
>DASRSQ010000133.1:0-5490 GCA_035656475.1 Gemmataceae bacterium
AAGGACGATCGGCGTTCGCCGCCGAGATTCGAGGTCATGATCAGGATGGCGCTTCGAAACGTGGCGGTGCGGCCGTAGCGATCGGTGAGGCGGCCTTCGTCGAAGACGCCCATGAGGATGTCGAAGACTTCCGGATCCGCCTTCTCGATTTCGTCGAACAGGACGACGCTGAAAGGGCTTTGCCGAATCGTCTGAAACAAGGTGCTCGGCTGCCCGTCGGCGTTGAGGAGCAAGCGATCGGCGGCGCCAGGGCCGGTGTACTCGCTCATGTCGAGCCGAATAAGGCGATCCGCCTTGTCGCCATGCCCGAAGAAGAATGCGGCAATGGCGCGGGCGAGCTCGGTCTTGCCAACGCCGGTCGGCCCGCAAAAGAGCAAGACGCCGACGGGCCGCTGCGGATCGTTGAGCCCCGCCTTGAACGTCAGCACCAGCCGGCACGCCTCATCGATCGCTGCTTCCTGGCCGATGATGCGCTTGGCGAAATCGCTGCGCACCTCCTCGCGCGACAGCGTCCACTCATCACGCAGGAACATTTCGGGCAGGCCGGTCTGACGCGTAAACAGTGCCAGCACATCCTCGGTCGTCAGCGTGCGTTGCTTCTTCTCCTTCGCCGTTTTGAATAGCAGCGTGACGAAGCGCGATGCCGGCCCGGGAAACGCCTCGTACGGCTGGAAGCGATGGAACAGGTGATACACCATGTCGAGCACGCCCGCGTCTGGCTCGATGTGCATGTTCTGCCTGTGCGTCACCGTGAGCCTATCGAGAACATTGATCGCCTGCGGTTTCGTCATCGGCTCGAGCGTGAGAATCTGGAAGACGTCGGCGAATCCGGGCAGCAGCCGCCGACAGGCGTCCAGCTCCGCCGGCGTTGCCTCGCTGACGATGTGCAACTCGCCACGCTGGAGGTATGGCAGGAAAAACGACGCGATGCTGTCGCGCGGGCCGCCGCCGCCCTGACGCACCAGATCGAGCAGGTTCTCGACGCACAGCGTCCCCTTGATCTGACTCAGCTCCTCGATGACTTCCTCGCAGCGTTCTTCCCACTGTCCGAGATATTTCATGCCGGCGATGATACGGCCCGCGGCGGTCAGCCAGAATCGACGTTCGCGCTTCTTCCGCCCATCCTCATCGCGCTCCTGCTCGATGATGCGGACGGCGTCGGCGAGCAGCGTCGTCTTGCCGCTGCCGGTCTCGCCCACGATCAGCACGTTCGCCTGTTCCTTGCCGAGCCGTTGTACGAGATCGGCGACCTCGGCATCGCGCTCCCACGGCCGGCCGTACAGCTTGCGAATCTTCGGATCGCCGAGCGGCTCGGCGATGCCCGCCAGCGTCGGCGTCAACGTGCTCGGCGGCGTCATACGCTGCTTGACATCCACGCGCACCACCACCTGCTCCAGCTCCCACTGCTTCGGCGGCAAGAGCCGGGCCAGATCACGCGGCGTCGAGCCGCGCAAATCCTGTTGCACGTAATGCTCCGCCAGGGTGCGCAGCGATTTCGGCTCCGTGTAATAGAATCGCTTGCCCAGCGTCGGCATCGAACAGATCAGCAAGCCATGCTCTTGCTTGCCCGTCACGCCAACGATCCGCAGCGTCATCTGCTCCTGGCATGGATAGCGCCGACCCTTCACGGCATACTCGGGTCGTAGCGCGATCTTGAACTCCACCAGCTCCGGCTCGAGAAAGTTCGGCTCGCCCGGCTTGGACTCACCTTGATACTGCCATTGCATCAACTCCTCGAGTTGATCGAGCGCCGCCTTCGCCGAGCGCGCAACCGCCGCCCGCTCGTCCCATTCGACGAGGCTGGCGGTAAACCAATCCTGATGGTCGCGCCAGACGAGCACCGGAAAGCGATACGCGGTCGCCATCGTTACTCCTGAAACTCTTGAAACTCCACGGGCAAGGGCAACGGCTCGATCAGCCAGGCGACGTGAGCATACGGATAGACCTCGCCCGACCGCAGGTCCACTTTCTTGCCGTTCTCTTGATGAATGCGGACGACCGGCTGCAATCGAAATGGATCGTCACCGACTTTCGCCTCTTGTTTCTCCAGATGCTGCTGCCAATCGCGGCGTTCCTGCAGATGGACAGCAAGCACTGACTCCGGCGTGGCGTCGGCGGGCACGGGCCAGACCATCACCTGGATCGGCGTCACGCCGCCGCGGTTCGGACAACAGAGATGCGTCCCCGCTTCAAGACTCGCAATCGGCCATGCGGCCAGTCCCTTGACGACGAATTTCCATTCCAGGTTCGCGGGATTGTTCTCGCCGATCGGTGCCCATTCGAGGTTGAGCGACGCATTGAACAGGGAGCTCATATACCTTGCCAGTTCCTTCAGCCAGGGCGCGTCGTGCACGTTGCTGCCGCGCAGATAGACGACGGTTTGTTCCGCCACGCCCTGGTTGATGCAATCGGCGAGCGTCTGCACGAAACGTGCGTGCAATAGCAATTGGTCGGTCGTCCACGCTTGCTCAGGGCGCCGGCGATCGTCCTCCTCATCGAAGTAATCGCTCGGATTGACGCTGGCCAGCTCGCCGAGCTCCTTCAGATAGAGTTGAACATCCTGTGCCGCCGCCATCGAATGCAGGATCCGCGCGTACGGCGTGTGATCGAGATGGCGCAGCTTCTTGGACTGCGTGCGCCGAAATTGGGCGGCCTGCTGCATGTAGCGCCGCGAGGACTGCCGTTGATCTTCCCAGACATTGTGAATCAGACGGATCTGGCGACGCAGCTTGGCGACGGCCTCCTGGATCGCGAAGTAGGCATAATGTTCGCGCGTGTCGCCCGAGATTGCGCCCTTCGGCCGTAGATGCGCGAACTCGTTCGCGATGCGATCCGCGAACATCTTCATCTTGTCGAGCACCGCCTCCGTGTCGTCCAGCGCCGGCGTCGGCGGGTTCGGCGCGACCTGCTCCAGGCCCTGCACATGCACCGCAATGTCGCGGCCTGCCGGATAGACGTGGATGTGCGTGAACGTGTCGGGCAAACCCTCGGCAAGCCGGGCCGCCACGGCGTGCGTGACGTGCCGTTCGATCGAACGCTTGAGCGCGCGGGCGCCGAACTTCGGATCGAACCCCTTATCGACGATCCGCTCAAGCGCGCCGCCTTCGATTTCGAGCAGGCACTTGCGCCGCACCAAACCCTCGCGCTGCAGCACGTCGTGAATCAGTCCCTGCGCGATCTTCCACGTGTCTTGCCGCGACAGCCGGCCGAATGGCACGATGCGGTCGAGGCGATTGAAGAATTCGGGGCGGAAGAATCGTTCGGCCGCCCGCACGAAGATGGTCGGATCGACGAGATCGTCGCCGCGGAAGCCGAAGTTGTTCTGGCTTTCGCGCACGCCGAGGTTCGAGGTGAGGATGATGATCGTGTTGGTGAAGTCGGCGAGCCGGCCGTGCGCGTCGGTCAGGCGGCCCTCGCCGAGCACCTGCAAGAGCAGGTCGAAGACCTCGGGATGTGCCTTCTCGATTTCGTCGAGCAAGATGACGGCGAACGGCCGGCGGCGGACGGCGCTCGTGAGCAAACCTTCCGGCTGATAGAACGTGCCGACGAGACGGGCCGCGGCGCCGGGCTCGATGAACTCGTTCATGTCGAAGCGCAGCAACTGGTCGGCGGCGCCGAAGAGAAAAGTCGCGATGGCCTTGGCGCATTGCGTCTTGCCGACGCCGGTCGGACCGAGGAAGAGGAAGGTGCCGAGCGGCCGTTCCGGATCGTTGAGCCGAGCCTTGGCGATGGCGATGACATCGGCCGCGGCGTCCAGCGCCGCGTGCTGGCCGATGATGCGCTCGGCGAGCGGTTCGACGATCTTGTCGCGCTCCAGCCGGGCCTGGCCGTCAAGAAAGGTCAGCGACAGGCCGCTCTGCAGATGGAATTCGTGCAGCACCATCTTGCGTGTGATGTCCTTGTCGTGATGCTTGACCGCAACCCGGCCCATGAACTGACACGCCTTGCCCGGAAACGCCAGCGTGCGCGCATAGCGCCGTTGCAGATCGATCACCGTCGGCAACACATCGATCGCGAACTTGCAGCGCTCGCGTCCTTCGAGCGTGCGCTGCGTCTCGATGAGGATGCGCAGCGTCTCGGCTTCTTCCGATTCGCGCACGGGCAGCACGTGGAACAGGTCGGCGAAGCCGCGATCGCGCTCGCGCAGCACGCGGAACGCCTCGGGCGTCATCTCGGCGATGAGCCGAACGTCGCGCCGCTCGACATACGGCTTCAGCACATGGGCGACATTGAGGTCCGACTGTGACGTGACGCCGGCGTGATAGAGGCCGAGGAAGTCGTCGAAGAACAGCAGATGGTTCTTCTTCCGCGCTTCCTTGAGGATCGCGAGCAGACGGTTCTCCCACTGGCCGACGTACGACATCCCGGAGATGAGCCGTTGCGGGGCGAGCAGGAAGGTCAGATTGCGAACCTTGTGTTTGTCGCGGCGCATCAGCCAGGAGCGATAGACGTGTTCGTGCAACAGCGCGGTCTTGCCGACCAGCGATGGGCCAAGCAACAGCACCGGCCGGCGATCGCTCGATTGCAACAACCGGCTCAGCTCGTCGATCTCGGCGTCGCGCAACAGCACTCGGTCAAGATCGTCCGGATAGAGATAATCGAGGCAACGGCCGACGCGGAACAGCTCGTATTCGCCATCGACATTCTGGCGCGGCCCGAGGAACATGCGCAGCATGTCGTCTGCCTCGGGCAGCCGCGGCGAAGGATAGATGTCCATCTCATGTGAATGAATCCATGCGGACCCGTCGAGCGCATATTGCTCCGGCGGCACGAAATCTTCCTGGTCCTCGCGTTCGCGCTTGCGGAAGTATTCGCTCAACACTTCGGCGGCCCGGCTTTCCAGCGTCCTGCCGCGCAGCACGTCGAACCATAACGCTGGCAAGCTCGGCGTGAACGCGATGCGCCGCTCGAATGCCTCGAATATCACGAACAGAAATCGGCACTTCACGTTCCGCCGCCGCAGTTCGATCGGTACCTCCACGCGGTGCGCGTCGAAGTCGGGATGAAAAGTATAGCGCGCAATTGCATCGTGCCGCAGGTTCTTGCCGAGGAAGTGCAGTGTCTCGCGCAGCTCGCGCGTCAGCTTGTGCAGGGCGCGTTCGAGCTTTTGCGCCTGCACGCTGGGGCCGCCGAAGAACAGCGGGCGGATCGTGAACAGGCCGCGCGCCGATTGCACCGAGAGTGGGATCGTGATCTTCATTCGCTCAGCATCCCCTCGATGTTTTTCATCAAGCAGCGTTCGAGCGCCTGGCCGAGCACGGTCGGCAGATTGTCGATATTCGCGTACAACTTGCCGTCAAGCCGCACGTCTTCGATCGTGCCGGCGATCAAGTCATAGTGGCGCCGGCGGGCGAGCGCTGCGACGCCCGTCTTGCGATCGACACCGACAGGCGGGACATAGTCACGCATTGCGCGATCCTGTGCATCGACCAGGCACGAGCCGGTCGCCTGCGTGCTGCGAAACGAGTGCTGCCCCGATTCGCCGATGAA
>DASRSQ010000134.1:0-7418 GCA_035656475.1 Gemmataceae bacterium
CCATCACCGGCAATACCGCCAAGCGCAACGGCGGCGGTGTCTACGCCGGCTACTCCTATGGCGATGAAGGCGGCCCTATCGAACACCGCCCCGACGGTAACAACACGCTCACCACCCTCAATTGCACCATCGCCTTCAACACCGCCAATCATGCCGGCGGCGGCATCTTCGCCTCGGATACGCTCGTCAATCTGTTCAACACCATCGTCTCCGACAACATGGCGCTCGGCACTCTCAGCGATCTTGATGGCACGACGGACGGCCTGTTCAATGCCCAGTATTCGCTCGTGCAAACCACCAATGGCATGCTGAACGTCCTCAGCACGCACAACATCACCGGCGTGTCGGCGCAACTCTTGCCGCTCGCCAACAACGGCGGCCCGACCCTGACGCTGCGGCCCAAGCTCACCAGTCCCGTGCTACGCGCCGGCAGCCTGTCGCTCCTGACCCCCGACATGACCACCGATCAACGCGGTGGCCCGCGCACGGCGTTCGGTACCGTTGACATCGGCGCCGTCGAAATCGTGCCGAACTATGTAATGCGTCGCGGCTGGGGCGTTTTCATCTACCCCACCTAACCTTTGAAGTTCGTCGGAGTGGATCAGTCAGGCAACACAAACGAATTGGCAATTTTCTCTTCGTCTTCCGGCAGCACGTCCGGATAGCGGATGCCGTGCAGCACCTGCACCGCGAAGATTTCCTGGACGCCGGCCTGGAATTGCAAAAACGCGACCGTCTGTCCGTTGCGCAGATCCACGACATAGACGCCGCAGATGCGTTCCTGGAGCCGCTCGGTCAACGGTAGTCCACTGAAGGTTGCCGACTCGCGCACCTGCGACAGGCCGATGAAGGCGAGCGGACCAACGAAATCGAGCCCACGCGTGAAGCCGGGGAGCCGGCACATCGTCATCCACGTCGCCGCCTTCTCGTCGCATGACACGATGCTGCCATCCCCCGATTCAAGCAGCCAAAGCCGGTCCTGATGCCAGCGCGGCGAGTGGGGCATCGACAACCCTTTCAGCAATACTTTGCCCGAGGGATACTCGAGCAGACAGCCGCCGCTCGCCTTGTTGGCGCGCCAGCCCCCTTGGGTATCTGTCATGCCGAGGCACGTGAGATAGTGCGGCTGATCGTCGCGCATGCCCAGGCCGTTGAGATGGCAGCGATCCTCCGGCGCTAGCAGCGTGATCCATGGCGCCCGCCAGCGCGGCACGAAGTTGTGGTCGCGATCGAGGGTGCACAGGCACGAAAACCGCGTGTTGACGATCCACAGATCGTCCGCGCCAAACGCGATCTCGTGTACTCGGATATCGCCGGTCACATGCGCCGAGCGCGGCAAATAGCACGCATCATGCCGTCCCGTTGGCTCGAGCTTCGGCGCCACAAGCGGTTGATTGCGGAAGTCCCAGAGGTGATTCTTCGTCCCGATCGCCAGCCGTCCGTCGCGCTCGGCGAGGCCCATCGGCGCCTGGAAATTGCGAAAGTGCGTGTTGAGATTCGTCCCGTCGGCACGCACGACGATCAGCTTGCCGGCCTGATAGGTGGAAACCAGTAGCGAGATGCCGTACTGATTGAGGATTGCCGGGAACGAGGCCGTGCACACCGAGGCCAGATCGGTTTGCTCGGGCGACGGCCCTTGCTCTTTCTTGGCTTCCATGCGCGACTCCCATGATTACTCGAGTCCAGCGAGCGGTCCCAGCGCGAGCACCGTCAGTTGATCGAACGGATACTTGTCGAGCACGGTCCGGATGTCCTTGAGCGTGACCGCGTCGAAGTTCGCGAGTTCCTCGTCCACGCTGCGATAGGTCTTCAGATAGGTCCAGCCCATGCCGAGCGCCTGCATGCGGCCCATCGGCCGTTCGCTGCCACGCACCACGCGCGACAGGATCTTGCTCTTGGCAACCGCGAGTTCTTCGTCGCTGACGCCTTCGCTCTGCACTTCATGGAGGATGTCTCGGATCATTGCGAGATTGTCCTCGGTGTTCGATGGCTCGCAACTGAATGACGTGAAATAGCTGCCGGCCCCTTCGTAATCGTGGAACCCCATGTCCGCGGAGTCGGCGAGGCCCGGATCGACAAGGGCCCAGTAGAAGCGGCTGCCCGAGTCATCGCCAATGATCATGGCGAGCGTGTCGGCCGCATAGCGTTCCGGCGAATCGGCAGACGGCGCCGGCGAAATCATGAAGACCTGCTCCTGGTTGAGCTTTTCCTTGGTCATGACCTGCAAATACTTGCGTGGCACCGCGGGGCGCACATTCTCGCGCGGCGCCGTGCCCGTCGGCCAGTGGCCGCAGTGCTTGTCGATGAGCTTGATGACATCGTCCCACGCGAAATGGCCGGCAACGGCGACCGTGATGTTCGGCGCAACATAACGGCGATCGTAGTACGACTGCATCTGATCGCGGCTGAGGGCGGTGATGCTCTCCTTGGTGCCGAGGACGCTGTTACCGAGTGGGTGATCATTGAAGAACGCTTTCTTGGCGTTGTCGTAGGCGCACCACATCGGCTGATCGTCGTACATGCCGATCTCTTCGATGATGACGTTTTTCTCCATGTCGAAGTCTTCGCCGCGCAACGAGGGACGCAGGATGTCCGCGAGGATGTCGACTGCCTGCGGCAAATACTCCGGCAAGATCGCCGCATAAAAGACGGTGTTCTCCTCGCTGGTGAACGCGTTATAGCTGGCGCCGATCTTGTCGAAGTCGAAATTAACCTGCAACGCCGTGCGGTTCGGCGTTCCCTTGAAGACCATGTGCTCGAGGAAATGCGAGACACCCGATTCCGCGGACGTCTCATCGCGCGAGCCGGTCTTGACGAAGAAGCCGACGGCCGCGGAGCGAGCCGAGGGACTGATCTCGCCGACAATCGTGAGGCCATTGGGGAGGACGTGCTTATGGAAGGACATGCATAGTTCCCTGAAAGTCAATTCTCTAATGGAGCATAGCCCAGGACAATGTATAGCAGGCAAGAGATATTCTACACTTCTTCCACCGTGCCGCAAACGTAAGCGCGCAGCAGCGGAAAGAACTCCGAGAAATCAGCATGCAGGCTATCGTAGTTGGCCGTGAGTTCCGAGACGGCCCGCTCGAGATGGAAGTCCTTGCCAGTGCGTTGCAACAATCGCAGCGACACGCGTTCAAGCGTCGCCGCGATGCCGTCGATGCTGCGATAAGAGCCGAGCCTGTCGTCCTGTACCATTCGATCGAGTGCAAAGCGCGCTTCGGCGGGCATCTGAACCGAGAATGCTCGAATGTCGGCGTAAACGTGAGCGGTGAAGGAATCGAGCGGCTCGGGCGAATACGTTTGCCAGTCGATTGCCAGGTAATGGTCGTAGAAGACATCGACAAGAATGCCAGTGAGGTGCCGATAACCTTCGCCAATGCGAGCTCGGCTGCGATGCACCACGGGATGCGAATCGGTAAACGCGTCAATGCGCTGATGATGTCGCACGCCAGCCAGAAACGCGGGTGACATCGCGGCCCGGTCGCGGCCCTTCACGAGGTCCGCCAGCAAATTGCCCAGGCGAAACTCGGCATCGGACGTCGACAGGAAAGCGTGGGCCAGCCAGTTCACAATTCCTCTCCGGCTTGATTGCACCACTCCATTATAGGCGACCGAAAACGTGCGACCGACGCCGTTGCGGCGTGCAGGAACGATCGAGTATAATCATCACGCATCCATGACATGTTGAGAGCAATCGCATGAAACAGACTGTGAAAATCGTCGTTTGGGAAGAAGACGGCGCCTGGATTGGATATCTGCAAGATTATCCCGACTACTGGACTCAGGGCAAGTCTCTAACCGATCTCAAGGCTCACCTGAAAGACCTTTATGCCGACGTCTCCAGCGGCGAAATCCCCGGAATCCGGAAGGTGGACGACCTGGTGATATCGTGAAACGTGTCGACCTCGTCAAGGCGATCAAGGCTTTCGGATGCGTGCTGGTCCGCAGCAAGGGCAAGCATGATTGGTATCGCAATCCCACGACCGGCGTCGCGCAGCCAATCCCGCGGCATCGTGAGATCAAGGAACCATTGGCAAAGCGCATTATCCAGATGCTCTCGAATTGACGAAGCCGTCGATCGAGACCATCGCTAAACCGGCAATTTCAGCGGATTCTTGCCGAGCGTGACGATCGTCAGATCCTTGGCGGGATACTTCTTCACATGTTCGAGAATGCTCGCTGGCGAGAGCGCCTCGATTGCATCGTGGATCTCTTCCGTGGAACGAACGCGGCCCAAATAGTACCAGTCGGATGCGAGGGCGCCGGCACGAGACGATGTCGACTCCTCCTGCATAATCACCGACGACTTTAACCCCGCACGCACGCGCTGCACCTCTTCCTCGGTGACGCCTTCAACCATGCGGCGCAGCTCCGCCACCGTCACATCGAGCGTTTCCTGGGCGCGCTCGGTCGTCGTGCCTGCATAGCAAAGGATGCCGGCGACTTGCTTGAACGTCTGATAGTTGGCGCTGACGGCGTAGCACAGTCCGCGTTTCTCGCGTACCTCGGTAAAAAGGCGGGCGCCCATGCCGCCCGAAAGGACCTGGACGGCACCCAAGGCTGCGTAGTATTCAGGATGGCCGAACGGCACGCTCGGATAGGCAATGACGATCTGCGTCTGGGTCGTGTCCTTGTCGAGATGGGCGTTGCCTCGCGGCGGCGGCGTCAACTCGGGCGGCGGGGTGTCATTGCCGGTCCAGTCGCCGAACAGCTTTTCGACCTGATCGCGCAACGGCTCCCATTCGATGTTGCCCGCGACCGACATGATGGTCCGGCGCGGGCCGATGCGGGTCCGATGAAAATCGCGAATGCTGTCGACGGTGACGCGGCCAATCGACGCCTCGGTGCCGCGCCGATCCTGGCCCAGCGGCGCCGGCCAGAAGCGACGT
The DNA here is from genome assembly GCA_035656475.1 of Gemmataceae bacterium. Classification (GTDB taxonomy): domain Bacteria; phylum Planctomycetota; class Planctomycetia; order Gemmatales; family Gemmataceae; genus SIAQ01. The sequence goes on from DASRSQ010000134.1 coordinate 4,893, forward strand.
CGCAACTCCACCATTACCTTCGCGCGCGGCTCATCCTCCAGCGCTTGCAGTTCCTGCAACGCCAGCGCCTTGACCGGGTCCAGTTCCTCGGCCGGTAGATGTGGATGACGCAGGATGTCGGCGAAGATCGCTAGGGCCGGCGGAATGTTGCGGGCCAGCGTCGAGCCCCAGAACCGCAGATGCAACTGGCCGACGCTTTCCGAATGATCCAGCCCGAGGCTGTCCATGGCCAGCGTCAATGCCCGGCTGTCGCGGTCCCCTGCCCCGCGTGTGATCAGCTGCGAGAAGATCGACACCAGGCCAATCTGCTCGGGCGGATCGTAGACGCAGCCGGCGGGCACGAGGAAATTCACCGCGGCCGAGCGCACGTGATCCATTCGTTCCAGGAGCAGTGTCAGGCCGTTAGGAAAAGTATGATGGTAGACTTGTTGCGCCACGATGAGGTTCCACTGGGAATGAAATCAATCCAAGAAAAAAAAGGAAGGCAGAAGGATGATAGCGAAGGGGACGCGTACATCCTTCCGCCTTCGTTCTTCATTGTATCATCACAGCATCCACTGTGACTCGTCGGCCGGCTCGAGCCGATAAGTGTTGGTTTCGGCGACTTTGTAAATGGTCTTGCGGAAGCGAAACCCGATCTGGCGGTAGAGGCGGACGGCAGTTTCATTCTGGGCGGTGACTTCGAGCGTGGCCCGCGCCAGGCCGGTGCGACGAAAGCCGTGCAAGGCTTGGAGGAGTAGTGCCAGACCGAGCCCGCGGCCGCGGTATCCGGCGATGACGCCGAGGTTCTGGATGCCGCCGTTGCCGAGGCGGTCGGCGACGCCCTGCACGGTGCCGACGTATGCGTCGCCGCGCGCGATCAGCCAGGTCGATTCGGGTCGGAAGCCGGGCCGATTGGCGATCTCGCGCATCAGCCGCATGCAACCTGCCTTGTTACACAGATTCGGAAAGACGATGCCGTCGAGCTCGTTGCGGAAGCACTGACTCTTGACGTCGGCATGCACCTCGAGCAGTCGCTCCTCCCATGGCGCCCACGCGAACCCCTCGGGCAGCGCCGGCACTGCCAGCAATGGCGCCACCAGATCCAGCTCCATGCGGTAGCGTTTGAAATAGGTCACGTTGTTCGGAGTGATTAGGGCAGTCATCGCGATTGCAACCGACAGGATTTTGCGAAAGGGCTATGTTACCACACCGTTGACGCTTGTCAAAACAACCTCGTCCGATTCTCGGACCACGTTGTTCTTGACCTTCCCTGATTCAATCAAAAATGCCCGGAAAATGCTATGCTTGCCAGATGCGGAAGGAGTCTGCCGATTTCATTGGTGTGTCGCAACCGCGAGCCGGTAAAATCAAGGCTGCAGGAGACCTGACGTGACACTTGCATTCATGGACCAGGGCGAGCTGGAGTACAAGGCTTCGATGACCGACACCTGGACACGCGTACTCTTCGAGGCGATTGACGACGCTGTTTTCGTCCATGACGAGGCGGGCAATATTCTCGACGCCAACCCTGCCGCCTGCCGGCGACTGGGTTACACGCGCGACGAACTGCTGCGCCTCAACACGCGCGACATCGACGCTCCCGAATTCGCCGCCGGTTTTCAGAACCGACTGCGCTCGCAGCTCGCCACCGGCGGCATGCGCTGCGAAGGCGTCCATCGCACCAAGTCAGGCCGACGCATCCACGTCGATATCAACACCTCCGCAATTCAGCGCGACGGCAAGCCTGCGGTGCTCGCCGTCATGCGCGACATCACGCACCGCAAGGAGACGGAGGAAGCCCTCAACAAGCAAAGCGAACTGCTGCAATCGATCCTCGATAACATGAGCGACGCCATCGTGGTGGCTGACGCGCATGGGCGCATCATGCTGTCCAATCCGATGGCGGAGCACGTCTTTGGACCGGAGTTGGTCCAGGGCAACTTCGAACTCTATCACGTGGACCAGACGACGCGTGTGCAGGAATTTCCGCTCGGCCGTTGCGTGCGTGGCGATTCGTTCGATGACATGGAGTTGTTCGTGCGGCACGACGAGGCGCCGGCCGGATTGTGGATCAGCGTGGCCGGCCGACCGTTGCGCGGCCGCGGCAAGGATGCGGCCGTCATCAAAGGCGGCGTGCTGGTATGTCACGACATCACGTCCGCGAAGCGGCACGAACGCCGGATGCAGGCGCAGAATGAGGTCGCGGGCATTATCGCCGCCGGGCAGGAGTTCTCCGCATCAGCGCGCGACATTTTGCGGGTGCTTTGCGAGGCGCTCGACTACGACGTCGGCTTCTTGTGGCAGGCGAATGAATCGGCCCAATTGCTCGATTGCCTGGAACGCTGGCACGCGCCGCAAATTGCTGCGGAGAGATTCATCGCGCATTCGGAACATTGCCCGATGGTCTCGCAGGCAGACCTGGTTGGCGCGGTGTGGCGTGCCGGCGAATCGTGTCGGGCCGGCGTCACCGACTTGCCGTGGACAGATTCTGTACGCTGGCAGGCGGCACAGGCAACCGGGTTGAACATCGTCATCGCCATTCCG
>DASRSQ010000135.1:0-13091 GCA_035656475.1 Gemmataceae bacterium
GGCAGCCTCGAACAGGGGCGCGACATCTTCTTCGGCAACAAGGCACTCTGCTCGTCGTGCCACGCCATCAACAACCGCGGCGGCGGCGTCGGCCCCGATCTTGGCAAGATCGGCGCCATCCGCAGCGGCCGCGACCTGCTCGAATCCATCGTCTTTCCCAGCGCCAGCTTCGCCCGCGGCTTCGAGACCTACGTCGTCGAGACGAAAGCCGGCAAGACCCACACGGGCATCCTGGCCCGCGAAAGCAGCGACGCGATCTACCTGAAGACGACGGAGCGTGTCGAGATTCGCGTCGACCGCGCTGAGATCGAGAGCCTCACTCCCGGACTTGTCTCCATCATGCCGCAGGGATTGGATGCGCAACTGTCGCGTACCGAGCTGCGTGATCTGCTGGCGTATTTGCAGTCGCTGCGATGAGCGTGAAGCGTTGTGGATCACCACTCCAAGTAGGCACGCGCGATGAAAAACACCTGGATCGGACGCGACATCAGCCGAAGCAATTTCCTATACGCGCTCTGCGCCCTCGCCTGCGTGGCGTCGGCTATCGGGCTCATCTATCTCGGACGCAACTACGTCTACAACGCCCTCGCCGGCCCATTTCCGGTCGACGACGCCAATCTCGGCACGCTCGAAGAACTCTTTGCCCATGACAAGTACTACGTCAAACTGCAAGCAAGACAGCTCTTCAAGACCGGCCTGGTCGGCACGCTCAACGGCGCCAACTCGACCGAATTCCTCCTCGCCACGGACGGCAGACGAACGCTGCTGATCCGCGATCACTTCGATCACAATGGAAACGACATCACCGGCACACTAGAGACGAGTGCCGAGTTCCTCACCGAAGCCCGGCAGAGCGTGGCGAACAAGAACCCGGAAGCACACAAAATGCTGTTGCCATTCGTGCTTGAAGGCGTGGTGCCGTTCCGCTGGAAGGCGTACGCGCTGCTGCTGAGCCTGATGGGCCTGGCCGGCGCGGGCTTCTGGCTCGGCAGCCTGGCCCTGCTGCGGACGATCAATCCGCTGTCGCATCCCTACGCGATCGCGCTCAAGCGTTACGGCTCGCCGGAGCGCATCGCCGCCGAGTTGCAAGCCGAGACGGCGAACGGCGTCTCGATCGGCGAGTCCTTCTTTGGCACGCACTGGCTGTGGCACAAGGGCAACGGCGGCGTCCATGTCTTTCGCCTCGACGACATCGTCTGGGTCTACCGCTGCGTCGGCGTCACCGGCACGCAAAAAATCGTCTGGCAATCCTACCGCATCATCGACCGCCACGGCGCCTCCATGGAGGTCCGCGCCGCCGGACAAGCCGTTGACGCTTTCCTCACCGAAATCGCGAAACGCCTGCCGTGGTGCGCCAACGGTATCAACGACGACATCCTGCGCCTGTGGACGCAAGATCAAGCCGCATTCATCCACGCGGTCGACCAACGCCGCGCACAGTTGCAGGCGACGGACAACGGTTAGCCTCCGTAATGTTTCGTTCCTACGAAACGATGGGAAATACCCCGACCAGGATTCGAACCCGGAACCTCTCGTTCGAAGCGAGACATGATCGTCCATTTCACCATCGGGGCATCGATCGCAATTCAGCGGAAGGTGAGGGATTTGAACCCTCCTTCCCCATATAGGGAATCCACCTTAGCAGAGTGGCCCGGCCAACCAATATCCGGCTACCTTCCAGAAGAGCCGGTAGCCGGCAGCCGGTAGCAGATAGCCAAAGAACGCATTGGTTCTGGCGATCGGCCGCCCGCTACCTGCTCTCTGAGTGGAGACGGTGGGAATCGAACCCACCACAGTTTGCTTGCAAGGCAGACTCGCCCCCTTGGCACATGCGCCCCCACAATCAAATCGCAGCGGAAGGAGAGGGAGTCGAACCCTCAAGGCGTTGCCGCTCGGCTGTTTTCGAGACAGCTGCCATCACCCTTTGGCTTGCCCTTCCGAAAAAGCGCGGAGAATCTTCGCGACCGCAACCGGACGTGTTGAATGCCGTCAACCGTGTGATGGCTTAACGCCGGCCGGGACTTGACACGGACGCCGCCGCGCGACTGGCTCGCGACGAGGCCGTAGATCGGGAATGGATGCGATGCAACATGGCACTACCCATGCAAGTGTTTGTGAAGCAGACAACACATAGACGAAGTGGATCGAAAAAGGTTCGCGAAAAAGTGGGATTTGTCACACCACCGGTGAAGCGGTTTGCTGCATCTCGGCCTGCGGCTCAACCGCCGGCTGCGAGCGCGGACGCATCAACCAGATCTCCAGCAGATTGGTCACAGGCGCCACGATGAACAGCGCGTAATAGGGGGCGTAGATCACGCGGTTCAGACGCAGAATCGTCTCGACGATCGCCACCAGTACGGCGACGGCGCATTGACGCGGCCAGGTGCGCGTCGTCGTCGCCGGGTCGGTGATCATGAAAAAGATGTAGAGCTGATACATCGGTCCCGTGATCGGCGCGATCTCGCTGATCACCGTCGTTTCGCTCCACATGCTGCGGAAGACCGACAGCAAGAGGTAGGCGGCAACATACGTCAGCGTGATGTGCAACCGGCCGAGCCGGTAAAGGATGATGCTGCCCAGCACCCAGATCACGAGCAACGGCCACAAATCGTTGCCCCACTGCTGCGCGAGGCTGGCCACCGAATCCGGGGCGAGGAAGAGCAGCACGCTCATGCCAAGGTTGGACGGGTTCCACAGATGCCGGCCGCCGACGCGCAGCGCGTATTTGGACGAGATCGATAGCAAGCTGCACATCACGAACGGCCAAAGGAACGTCGAACGCATGAGGATGCCGACGCTGATGCCGGTGATGTACGCGCTTGCCAGATGCGGCCAGCGCCCGGTGACCCAGCGGCCCAGCACGATTTCCAGCGCGATGGCCGAGAGGATGGAAGCGACCGTCAGCCAGTAGCTTTCGAGGATCTTGTATCGAAAATCCCCGATCGCCAGGATGCACGTGATGAGAATCGGCGCGAGAAATCGGTTGTCGATCCGAAAACGCCAGCCGGCAGAGGGATTGGGGGTGAGGGATTCGTTCACGATGGCTCCTTCACCTGATGCAGCTTACCGGCCTGCGGGGCGCGAATCGTCTGCGTCTGACCCGACGGCCAGCGAATTTCGGCGCGATCGATTTTTGCGTCCTTGCCGAGACCGAAGTGCAGCCGGCGCTGATTTTGCGACGCATAGCCGCTGCCGCCGGAGACCTCCTGGATCTGACGTTCGTCGTTCCAGTAAAGCGTGACCTGGGCGCCGATGGCGCTGCGGTTGCTCTTGGTGCCTTCGAGCTGGAACTGGATCCAATCGCGGTCCTTGGCGACCGTGTTCTTGTAGACGCACAGCGGCGCCTTTTGATTGGCGAGGACGACATCGAGCACGCCGCGGTTCCACAGATCGACCATGACGACCGCTCGCCCGTCGAAGGTTTCGGTGACGCCGACGGCCTGGGCGATGTCGTCGAACTTGCCGCCGCGGTTGATCCAGACGCATTGATGTTGCCGGCCCGACAAGCTGCGTCCCTTCATCGCGGGCCAGTTGATGGCGTCGCTGATGATCGCGGTGTTGGCGCCGGCGATACGAGAATATTCGTACCAGTAGCTCGCGTCCGGATCAGCCGAGATGTAGCCCTTGGCAAGGAAGAGGTCGAGCCGGCCATCGTTATTGAGGTCGCCGAACTGGGCGCCCCAGCTCCAGCCGCCGCGCTCGACGCCCGCCTCCGCCGCCAGGTTGGTGTAACGCAACGGCTCTCCCGCTTTGCGGGAGCGTGGCACCCACAGGTTGTTGCCTTGCAGGAGCGTCGGCTCGGTGATGTTGGTCATGTACAGGCAAAAGTGGCCGCGGTTGAAGACATCGCCGAAGCTGACGCTCATGCCGCTCTTGGACAATTCGCCAATGCCGGTCTGCAGGCCAATCTCCTTGAACGATTTGCCCTTCTGATTGGCGTAGAACTCGTTGACGCCATAGTCGATGGCCAGAACGATGTCGGGAAACCCGCTGCCGTGCAAATCGGTGGCGGCGGCGCCGAGCGTCCAGCGCCGGCTGTCGATGCCGACCTGCGCCGTCACGTCCTCGAAGGTGCCGTTCCCCTTGTTGCGCAGCAGGTATTTGCGGCCGCCGTTCTTTGCGAACTGAAAACTCTCCGGCATGATCTTCGTCGACTTCAGGTTCCACAGATCGATATCGTCGGCCCAGTAGCCAGCGATGAAGATGTCGAGCAGCCCGTCGCTATCGAAGTCGAGCCAGATCGCGCTGCCGGCGTTCATCCACGTCGGCAGCCCGGCCTTGTCGCTGACGCGCGTGAAACCTTTGCCCCTGTCGTTGTGATAAAGATCGATCTTGCCCCAGCGATAGACGAGCAGGTCCTCGAAGCCATCGTTGTCGTAGTCGCCCCAGACGGCCCCCATGCACGCGCCATCGCCCTTACGATTGAGGTCGGCGACACCGAGCTTCTCGCCGACGTCCTCGAAGGTGCCATCGTGTTTGTTGCGATAGAGCGCGTTCTTGCTGCCGGTCGCGCTGTTGATGACGTACAGGTCGGGCCAGCCATCGTTGTCGAAATCGACGACCGACACCGACGCTCCCGTCGACGCGATGATCGGCATGATGTGCTCGAGCTTCGCGTCCAAGAGCGGCGGCTGATGCACGAAATCGATGCCCGACTTCTTCGCAACTTCTTCGAGGTAGAACCCATGCCGTTCGAGCGCCGTCTCGCGCTGCAGCTTGACGTCGTTGTCGGCCGAGGTGCGCAGAATGAACACGCTGCCGAGCAGGGCGAAGAAGAGCAGGATGAGGATGATTTGTTTGACAGTGGCGGTCATGAGACTTCTACCTGTCTAATTCAACTCGCTGACGGCTTTTTGTCGCTGACACCGGAGAAACACAGAGCATACGGAGGACACAGAGCCCACAGAGAGAAACCGAATGGAGACGATCTCAGAATGAGGACAATGTCACTTGCGAATGGAGTGTGCCATGGTACGCGCCTCTCTGTGTTTATCCGGTGTCAGCGACAATAACCTGTCTGCGAGGTAAATTACCTCGAATTCTCGTCACCGCTTCCACCACAATCCTCGCGCGAATTCATCTCCCGAAACATATCGCGTGTGATACGTCCGCCAGTCGCCCGGAAAGCGGCGATACACCGGATCGTCCTGAAGCTTACCCGGCGGACGCAGATCGACGTTGACGCCGTGGGCCGGGAGTGGGTGGACGCTGTTGCCGAAGCGGGTGTTGAAATCGCCGTCGCGCGTCCAGCCGTCGCACTCCCAGATGAAATCGCGTTTCCAGCCCGCGGGCGGATCGCTCGGGGCCGGGAACCGCAGCGCAATCTCATCGCCGGCGTTGGCAATGACGTAGCGATCGTCGACCTTGGCGAGCAACTCGCGGACGTCGCCAAAACGCGTGTAGTAGCCGGTCAGATCTCGCCACGCCTGGGGTCCGTGAATCACTTTATCATAATGCGGCACCTCGGGGGAACTGGCATTTTTCTGCGACATTGCCAGGATGCCGCGGTAACGCAGCTCGGCGCTGGCCATCTCGGGACGCTGCTGCTTTGCGAGCTTCGCATCGAGCTCGACGGCGTAGCCGAGGAAGTCCCAGTAGATCTCCATGCTGGTGCGGAGACGAATGCGCCGGCTGACAGCTTTGCCGTCGAGGCCGTCGAGGCGGATCAGCATCGTCTTATCCTTGCCGGCTGGGAAGCCGATGGGGGGCCCGGTCGGCTTCCAGCCGCCGTTGTTGTCGGGCACCTCGACCGACAGCGGACTTGGCAAGTCATGCTTGCCCTGGGCGAGAGCGACGTTGATGGAGCTGTTGGTCGGATGCAGCCAGCCGCGGGCGATGAGCAGCAATGGGCCGTCGCGCGGAGCGTCGTCGCCGAGATCGAGTTCGACCCAGTGATCGTGCGTCACGCCCTGGAAACGGCCGCGCGGGCAGCGATCGAGATAGCGGCCATCGATGGCGCTCACCTCGTCGGTCGCGTCCTTACCAAGATGATCCCAGGCTTTGGCCACCGGCTTGACCGCCCCGGTCACGTGCAACTTCGGCGGCGTCGGTTTCAGGAAGAAACGCTCGTCTACGAAGATTTCCGTATCCAGCGGATGATCGACGACAATCAATGCAAGCTGATCGAAGTAGTCGGTCTCCCACAAGTTGGCATGCACGCGCACGTCATAGTAACCGCCGCGCGGCCGCAGGTGCGGGCCGGGGATCTTGAGCCATTCGGTGGTCTGCGGGAAGTCGCCGGCATTCTGGCCGTTGACGTACATGCCCAGCGGCGTGCCCCACATGAAGTCGCCAGCGAATCGGATTCCCTCGCCGTCGAACGTGAAGAGGAACGGACACGACCCCGACAGCCGCTGCACGGCGGCAACTTGGGTGTCGGCGGGGACGTCGAACTCCCATTGCGGTACGCCGTTGGGCCAGACGATGCGCACGAGGTCTGCGCCCGGCTGCTCGCCGAGGCCGAAGTGCAAGACCGGCGACTGAATCGCCTGCTTCTGCGCGAGCGAACCCGCGCGAACCTCGACTTCGCCACCGAGCGTGAAGGAATTGAGGCGATCATCGGCAACTTTCGGATTGAGATTGGCGAGCGGGCGGACGACCTGCCAGCGGTACGGCTTCTTGCCCTGGTTGAGAGCGCGCATTGGCTCGCCGTCCGGGGACAGGCCGACAAGATCAAGCCGGCCATCTTTGGTGAGATCCGCCACAGCGGATACGCGCATGGACACCGGGGCCGGCAGCGCCGAGAATTTGCCGTCACCGTCTGCGAGGACGATGTGTGTGTCGCGCTCGCCGACGATCAGGAAGTCGAGGGCGCCATTGTTGTCGAGGTCGGCGGCGAGCAGAGTGAACGACCCGCGACCGTCTGGTAGCGCCCCCCTGGTCGTTAACTCGGTCACTTTCAGATCGGCATCGATGGCGACCAGGACGCCATCGGAACGAAGCGCTACGAGATCCAACGCGCCGTCGTCGTTCACATCGGTCGCAATGACGGCGAGGAAAGTGCCAATGCTATCCGGAACCGCCCGCGCGCTGAATCGGCCAGCGCGCTCGTTGGCGAAAATGTGCAACTTGCCCTTGGCGTCGAGCAACGCCGCATCGGGAGCGCCGTCGCTGTCGAGATCCGCCCAGACAAACGCCCGGGCGCTGTCAACTGTTGGGAAAATTTCCATTGCCTTGAACGTGCCGTCACGATTGTTGCGGAGCAACAGTGGCGGCCCCGCTCGGCGGGCGACGATGATGTCAAGATCGCCGTCCATCTCAATGTCCGCCGCCCAGGCGCCGAAATAGTCGCCCGTCAAAATGTCGGCTGCGAGGCCCGATTTGCCGTTGACATCGACGAACGAACCGTTCGGATGTTGCTCCCAGAATTTCAGGCCTGCCGCGCCTGCGAGCAACAGGTCCATGCGAAGGTCGTTGTTCCAGTCAAAGGCGAGCATGCCCACAGACGACGGAGCGATTTTCTTGGCGCCGCCTGGAAACGCGAGTGCCGGACTGTTGCCATCGACGCGGCGTGCATTCGTCGCATCCGCCACGTAGATGGCCGCCTTGAAGATGTCGCCTTGCCGTGCATCAATGCCGCCCTCGGTCGCGCTACGCAGGAGCGCCTCGCGGGCTTCGATATCGAGGGTCCATAACAGGGTCAGCGCCTGCCAGCGATTTTTGCCGGCGTCGGGCAACGGTTCGACCTTGAACGTCAATTCTTGGTCTGCCGGCGCGGGTGTCGGTAGTGGCTGTTGCATGCGAATAAAAGTTGGAATCGCGCTGCCGGTAGCAGCCGCCCGCAGCGGACGAATGGCGGAGCTGTCCCGGACGTAACCCCGCTCTCCCCTGAGGTCGTTGCCGAGTCGCTGAATTTTTAGCGTCACTTCTCCCGGATCATTCGCGACGGCGTGATGCAATTCGGCCAGCATCTCGCGAGACTCCGTCGTCCAGCCTGGAGCCAGCCGATCGAAGTGGTCGAGAGTGTCCTTGAATGCCGCCTTGTCTTTACTGCGGTGGGCTGCGGCGACGCGCTCCATCAGCACCGGCAGATTGTTGGGCTGCACCTTAAGTATCTGTTCCATCAATCGCTGATACTCGGCGTCGCTGGCGGGTCCACCTTCCTTGCTGACCGCATCTGCTAGCGCGAAAATGGCGCGTAAATTGCGCGGGTTCCTCTCGACCGCCTTGCGCAGATGCGCGACGGCTACCGCCAATTTGCCTTGCTTCTCGGCCAGGATGCCGAGCAGCGCCTCGATAGCGCCGTTGTCAGGAGCGAGAGCGTGGGCATGCTGGAGGTCCGCCGTGGCCCGATCGAGAATGTTATTGCGCAGATCGAGCAAACCCCGATTGGCCCAGGCCGCGGGTTCGCCCGGCACCATTTGGATTGCAAGATCGAGTTTAGCGCGAGCAAGCTTGTCCTGGCCCGCCTCCAAGGCCGCCACGCCAACGTCGAAGGCGCGCTGATACTCCACGTACTCGGCAGAGCCGCGTGGCGGCAACGCCGACCGCCGCGACAGCGCCACAGTAACAATCCCGCCGACTGCCAGGACGAGAAGCAGGAAGGTGAGCGGCAGCCAATATCGTCGCAGGGTACTCATAAGCTGGTTTCATGGGTTGTTCGAGGGTCGCTGGTTATGATAAGATTTTTCACATGCCAAGTTCATCGGAGACTCGAATGAAAGAAGGTTCCTGGCAGGCCGGCGTGCTCTGCTGGCTCGCGATCGCATGTGTGATCCTGTCGGCCTGCGGTTGCCGCAATGATGGGAAGACGAGCGGCGCGACCAGGATCAAGGTGGCCTACATCGGCCTGACCTGCGAGGCGCCGATCTTCGTCGCCTATGAGAACGGTTATTTCGCGGAGGAAGGGCTCGAGCCAGAGATGGTCAAGACCGACTGGGACGGGCTGCGCGAAGGGCTGGGCCTGGGCCGATTCGATGCCAATCACACCCTGCTCATGTATCTGCTCAAGCCGATCGAGCAGGGGCTCGATGTCAAGATTACCGGCGGCGTGCACACCGGCTGCTTGCGGCTTCATGTTGCAAACAATTCGGCGCTGCGATCCGTAAAGGATCTCAAGGGAAAGAAGATCGGCGTGCCGACGCATCTCGGCTCGCCGCCTCACCTGTTCGCGGCGCGCGTCCTGGCCGCCAATGGCATCGATCCGCGCGTCGACAAGAAAGACGTCACCTGGGTGACATTTCCGGGTGACCTGCTCGGCAAGGCGATCGAGGACGGCCGGGTCGATGCGGTGGCGACTTCCGATCCGATCGGCACGCTGCTGGTCGGCATGGGCCTCGTGCGTACCGTTGCGGACCAGGCGGAGGACGAACCGTATCGGGACGAGTATTGCTGCGTGTCGGTGGTGAGCGGCAAGCTGGCGCGCGAGAACCCCGAGACGGCCGCCAAGGTGACGCGCGCCATCTTCAAGGCGGCCAAATGGGTCGAGGAGAACACCAATGCTGCCGCTCGGATGGCAGTCGAGAAGAAGTACATCGCCGCCTCGCCGGAGCTCAATGCCCAGGCGCTGGTCAAATTGCGTTATGTTCCGGGAGTGGACAAATGCCGCAAGAGCATCCACGAGGTCGCCAAGGAGATGATCGCTGCCGGGCTGTTGCCGGAGTCGTGCAACGCCGATCAGCTGGCGATGCGCTCGTGGCAGCATCTTGACGGCGTGACGGACGCGTGGGTGCAATCGCTGAAGATGCCCGAGCGGCAAATGGGGGCCCGCCCCGCCCGGCTTGAGCCGGCCGCCTTCGCCGCCCTCTGGAATGGCCGCTGTCTTTGCTGTGCCCGCGGCTGCTGCCTGGATTGAATTCATGCCTGCGTCGAACCAAGAGGATGCCGCGGTCTCACTGGGCAGGCATCTTGCCATCGTCTGCAGTCCGGTCCTGGCCGCCCTCGCTGCCCTGGGCGAATACCGCTTGCTCGGCGATGCGGTCCCGGTCTCCCAGGATGCAGTCTATCCCGCCGCTCTCGGCATCGTCCTCACGCTCGCCGTCTTCCTTGCGATCACCAGCACGCTCTGGCGCAACTTCGGCAACGCCTGGCGATATTACGCGCCGCTCCTTGCCGGCGCGCTCGGCGTCCTCGTGCTGTGGGACCTGCTCACGCAAAAGCTGGCCTGGCTGCCGCCGTTCTATTTCCCGGGACCGCCACGCGTGCTCGCCGCCATTGTCAACGATCGCGCCATCCTCTTCGAGAGCACCGCGCATTCACTGGTCCTCTTGCTCACTGGCTATGGCGTCGGTGTCGTCGCCGGCATCAGCAGCGGTGTCGTCATCGGTTGGTTCCCGGCGGTCCGCTACTGGAGCATGCCGGCGCTCAAGCTGATCGGCCCGCTTCCCGCTACCGCGCTCATTCCGCTCGTGATGATGATGTCTGCCGATTCGTTCATTCCCGCAATGGTCCTGATCGGATTCGCTGTCTGGTTTCCGGTGACCATGCTCACCTCCGCCGGCATCGCCAGCGTGCGCCTGTCGCATCTCGACGTGGCCCGCACCCTCGGCGCCGGTCGCTGGTATCTGATCTTTCACGTCGCCTTGCCGTCGGCGTTGCCGCACATCTTTCTCGGTCTGTTCATGGGATTGCTCGCGTCCTTCTTGACGCTGATCGTCGCAGAGGGAGTCGGCGTGACGGCGGGGCTCGGCCATTACCTGCGGACGCAGAAGGAAGCGATGGCCTACGCCAATTTCTACGGCGCCCTGCTCATCATCGCAATTTTCTGCTCGACCTTGCTGACCATTCTCCTGCGCGTGAGGGACCGGATGCTGCGATGGCAGATCGGCGTGCTCAAATGGTGACCGACGCATCCGTACCCATGAACGGCGAGGCGGCGGCGCTGCGGCTGAGCGACGTCTGCAAATCCTTTCGCGCCGCCGACGGTCGCGACACGCAGGTGCTGGCTCGCATGAGCCTGACGGTGGGAGCCGGGCAGATGGTGTCGTTGCTCGGTCCGAATGGGTGTGGCAAAAGCACGCTGCTTCGCATCATTGCCGGCCTGGACGCCCCCACCTCCGGACAACTCTTCCTCGGCAACGACCCGATCACCGGCCCCGGCGCCGAGCGCGGCCTGATGTTCCAGGACGCCAACCTGTACCCCTGGCTGACGGTCCGCCGCAACATCGAGGCGGGCCTGGTCGCCCGGGGCGTCCTGCACACGCGCCGCCACGACGTCCACGACTTCATGCGGCTCATCGGCCTCGAAGCGTTCGCCGACGCCTATCCGCACCAGCTCTCGGGCGGCATGGCCCAGCGCGTCGCTCTCGCCCGCGCCCTCATCAATCATCCTCGCATCCTGCTGCTGGATGAGCCGCTCGGTTCGCTCGACCAGTTCACGCGCATGCGCATGCAGGATGAAGTCCTGCAACTCTGGCAAGCCCGCGGCACCACCATGCTCCTGGTCACGCACGACATCGACGAGGCGATCTACATGAGCGACCGCATCGTGATCATGACGCCGCGCCCCGGCCGTGTCGAACGCGTGCTGGACGTGATTTTGCCGCGCCCCCGGCAACGCACCGGGCGCGAGTTTCTCGAGTTGCGAACGACGATTCTTGAACTGATCCAGCTTGTTAATCGGCCGTCGGCGTAGTGCATATAACAACATCACTTTCATTTCTTCTTTGCGGAGTCGACGATGTTGAAGCGAATCCCCATTCTCCTTCTCGCTATCTTTCTCGTTAGCATGTGCCCCGCAATTGCAGGAACGCCCAAGAAGCCTGCGATCACGGTGGCGGATCTGCCGAAGCTGTTCGATCCTGACAAGCTCACGGATCCGACAGTCGCTGCCGCGGCCGTCAAGCAGATCGACGAAGCGTATCGCGGCCACACGCAGCCCGAAGCCGTGCGGATGTTGCTCGCAATCTTGCGCAACCAGATGAACGGCGAGAGCGGCTGGTTTGGCCCCGCCGAGACGCGCTACAATTACGCCTGGCTCGCCAAGCGATGCGGCGCGGACAAGGCCATTCCGCGCAGCAAATTTCCAGGCCCGGACAGCGCGTTCCAACTGCTCGACCGCAACAAGGATGGCCGCATCACCGCCAACGATCTCGACTGGTCCGACCGCAATCCCGACGTGCAAATGTTGGCCCTGACCAATCGCGTTTACCGTAAGCTCAATACCGCCGGCAACGGCCGCCTCACGAAAGACGACCTCGCCAAATTCTTCGAGCAGGCCGCCAAGGGCAAAGACTTTCTCTCTCTGGAAGATTTCCGCGACGCCATGATGGCCGGCCAATCCGGCGGCTTCCTGCCCGGCGATGCCCCGACGCTTCCGATCCTCGTCCGCGGCCTCTACGAAGGCTCGCTCGGCTCCATGAGCGAGGGCCCCAAGGTCGAGCAAACCGCTCCCGATTTCACGCTCAAGACCGTCGATGGCAAGAAATCGATCACGCTCTCGAAAGTTATCGGCAAAAAGCCAGTCGTGCTAGTGTTAGGTAATTTCACCTGTACCCCGTTCCGCTCGCTGTACGGCGCAATGGAGTCGATGTATCAACGGCACAAGGAAGACGCCAACTTCGTCATGGTCTATGTGCGCGAGGCTCATCCCACCGACGGCTGGAAGATGGAGACCAACACGCGCCTCGGCGTTTCCGAAAAACAACCGACCACGCTCCAGGAACGCAACGCCGTCGCCGGCCGATTCTGCGAACGTCTGAAAGCGACAATGCCATTCGTCGTGGACGACATCCACGATCCGGTCGGTACCGCGTATAGCGGTATGCCGGGCCGGGTTTACATCATCGACACGAATGGCAAAATCGCCTACAAAAGCGGCCGCGGCCCCTTCGGATTTCGCTTTGGCGAAATGGAACAGGCCCTCGCAATGGCGTTGCTGGAAGCGAAATAGCCTCTCGAAAAGCTTGGATTTCACCCATGAATGTGCCAGTCTCTCGCGTGATCGACCTGACCGACCCGGCAGGAAATCGCGTCTACAACATGACGGTCGACGAAGCGCGCAACCTTCTCGCCGACGGCAATGCGTCGAAGATCGACGGCGAATTCGCCCTCGTCGGCCAGGCCGGCAAGAGAGTCTGCATGGCCCGCACCATCGGCCGGCTGATGCGCTACTTCATCGCCAAGTATCACGACGGCCCGATCCTGATCGTCGC
>DASRSQ010000136.1:0-2864 GCA_035656475.1 Gemmataceae bacterium
CGGGCTTGCCCGCGAGCGCCTTCGCCCGGGTCTCGAGGTTCTTGTTGTCGCCAAAGTTGAGTTGCCATTTCAGCTCGTTGATCGTCACCGTCCAGGCCATGGTGGGCGGATGGGTGAATGCATTGACGCTCTCCGCTCCACTCGACAGCAGGCCGCGGATCTCGATCTTGGCGTAGTGCTTCTTGAGTTCTGCTGCCGCCTTCGCCTTCCGCTGGGCCTCCTCCTTGCGTCGGCGCTCGGCTTCCTTGCGCTCGGCCTCGATCCTCGCTTGCGCTTCCTTTCTTCTTTTTTCTTCGATCAACCTTTTTTCCTGATCGGCCAGATCCTGTTCTTTCTTGCGCAGCTCTTCAATCTGCTCGCGCAGCGCCTTGAGCTTTTTCTCCAGCTCTTCCACGCTTTCCTTGGCCGGCTGAGCGGATGACGGGGCAAGGCACGTTATCGCTCCGAGAAGGACGAATAGAGAGATTCCGCACCGCAACATGAGACACCTCCATCCTTCTCTTCCACCAATCCTAGTATCCCAGATCGGCCAGGCGACGCAAGATGGCTCCGTAGCGCTGGGCAGGATCGCCCAGGGTGCCGCGATAGTGTTTGACCGGGTGATACCAGTTGATGAGGCCGTGGTGATCGTCAGGCCAGATGTCGCAGTATTCGCCGTAAGTCGCGGAGGCGACCGAGACCAGGCCGTCGTTGTCCCCTTCTTCCTGAAGGATGATGCCGTAGGGGAGCAGCCATTCGAGATGCATGAAGTGGCCGTCATGCTTGCCGGCGACTGAGAAATAGCGGACGCCCGGGACGTCCTTGACGGCTTCGTTGAATTCCTTGCAGTGTGGCCGCGTGAGGTCGTAGAAGGCCTGGTAGGGCATGCCGATGGTGTCAAGGAACGGCCTGACGATGCGCTCGAAGCGGTTGACGCCCCAGTCGGCGAAGCTAGTGCCGCGATGCGGCGTGCCGAGCGTGGTGAGCGTGAGGACGCGCGAGCCCATGTCGAGGCGCGAAATCATGTAGCGCGAATCGAGGCCGCCCATCGAATGGGCCATGATGTGCACGGGCTCGGTGCCGTATGCCTCGGTGATGGCGTCCTTGAGTCGCTTGGCGCGATCGACGACGCCGCCGGTCCCCGGCAGGGTGGGCGTCAGGATGCGATTGCCGGCGGGCGTGATCAACTCGGGAATGCCACGGAAATAGCTGGCGAGCGTGGCGCCGACGACTTCCAGGCGAGTGAAACCCAGCAGGCCGTGCACGAGAATAATCGGAGAGCGCAGCTTGGGAATGGTCATGAAACCATCGTAAGTCGGATCTCGCTCGGGATCAAGCGAAGCTACCACCCCGCCAGCGGATGGCGGCGATTGCGCATCGGCAAGTCCACGGGCCCGCGTGTGCGTGCCGATTCGTACACCGCGAGGATCATCTCGAGCGCCGCCCGGCCGTCGTAGATGCTGCCCTTCGGTTCGCGGTTGCGCTCGATCGCTTGCAACAGGTCCTGCACGATCCATACGTTTCCCTGCCCTAGCCCGCCATCCTTGAGGTTCTCCTCTTTGCCGAGCCCCTGGCTCGTGATCGGCTGCCAGTTCGCCCGGCTGCGGCCCGGGAACCATGAGGGATCCGCGAGGTAATGGCACGCGGGCAGGCTGCCGGTCGTGACCTGGATGACGCCGCGGGTGCCGAGGATGGTCAGGCCGAAGCGATCGGGCTCCCCCTTGGCGCGCGTGCAGCGAAACGAGGCGAAGTGTCCGACGACGCCGCGATCGAAGCCGTACATGGCGGCGATGTGATTGCCCGCGATGAGGCCCATCCCCTCGCCTCCCTCGCGCAAATCTGCTTTAGTGATCGGCGTCACGCGATCCTTGCCCATCACCCCCACGCGTGCCTGGCACCAGCGGGCGTCGCCGGCGATGAAGCGCATCAGATCCATGATATGGGTGCCGAGCACCATCAGGTCCTCGCCGCCGGCGCGGGCATCCTCCTTGCCGCGGCCGCGCAGCTCGAGGATGTCGCCGATGCGGCCGTCGGCGATCAGGTCCTTGACGCGCTGCAGCCGCGGACTGTAGCGCGTCTGATGCGCGATCGCGACGCGGACGTGATGCTTCTCGCATGCCGCGATCATCTCGTCCGCCTCGGCCAGCGTACGGCAGATCGGCTTCTCGAGAAACACCGACGCCCCGGCCTCGGCACAGGCGATGACCATATCGCGATGCTGATCGAGATGCCGATCCGCGACGCTGACGACATGCGGCCGTTCCTTCTGCAACATCTGCCGATAGTCGGCATATGCATTCTTGGCCCCGAGCCGTTTCTGTGCCGCAACGCGACCGGCCTCATTCTCGTCAGCGACCGCGACGATCTGCGCATTGGGGATGGAGCGCCAGACAACGTCGAGGCCGTGCCCATAGTTGCCTCGCCCGGTGCGACCAATGACGGCGACACGATAGTTCGGCATGACGATGCCTCCTCAATCTCACCTCAGGAGTAGATGACCACGAGGCCGTGGTCATCTCGATTCGCGAAAAACCATGGAAAATACATGGTCTGCGGTCTGCGGAGTACATGCCCACCAGACCGGGGGAGAGGCCCCTTGGACACCCATTTCGCGGATGAACGAAAAATCCACTAACCGACATTGCGTCAGCAATGTTATTTCTTCGGCGCTCCTTTCTCAGGGCTGACCGCGTTGCGCGTCTGGTCACGGCCGAACATGGGCCAATCGTCGGCGCGCACGTCCGCGACGAATCCAAGCGTAACGAGAAACAATGCGATCGAGCGGCTCATGCTGACGCTCTCCGCGTGGGTTGATTCTCCCCCGCACTATTGATGAAGCGCGGTCAATGTCCGCACTTCGGGAGGGCGAGGCTCCTGCCGAGCCG
>DASRSQ010000137.1:0-4883 GCA_035656475.1 Gemmataceae bacterium
TCGATCATGCCCTGCAAGGCCTGGCGCAGCTCGGCCTCGGAGGCGGCGCCGATTTTTTGCAGCGTCTGGCTGGCGCGCGTGCGGACGGCGAAGTTGCTGCTGCCAAGTTCGCGGATCCATTGCTTGATCGCTTTGCCTCCGATATCAGGCTTCGCCGCCGGCGCGATCTTGTTCTCGAGCAGTTTGACGGCCTGGCCGCGCGACCGGGCGAGCTGGATCATCGCCTGAAACGCCTTCGGCGCATCGCTGCCAGCCATCGTGCCGTACCACGCATCGAGGTCGGCCGGCGCCGCCTCCGCGGGCAACGGCGGGTCGAGGTTGGCGCGCAGGCCCGCTTTCCACACCAGCGCCGTCGTGTCGCTCGAGCCGCTCGCGAGCAGACCACTGTCGTGGGCGAAGGCGAAGCGCAGGATCCGGCCCGTCGCGTGGCCGACCAGCGTCAGGCGGATCTTCTTGCTGGCGACCTCGTAGATGACGATGCGAGACGATTCGTGGCCGGATTCCGACAGTTTATCGAAGCTGCAGGCAAGCTGTCGGCTGTCTGGCGAGAAAGCAAGTTGGGCGACGCCGTGTCCCACGTTCTTGCTGCGGATCAGCTCAAACTCGGCGCGAGGAGCGCCGGCACGACAAAGGCTGAGCGGCTCCTGCACGCGCGACAGGGCGAACCATTGCTCGTCGGGAGAGAAGCACATGGCATCGGTGCCGACGGGCGCGGTCCATTCGCGCAGGCGTTTCCTTTGGCCCATGTCCCAGAGGATCACCTTGCTGCCCTGGGTCGCGTTGCGTTCGATCACTTCCGTCGCGCAGAAGTTGCCGCCGGAAGCGCTGAACCGATTGACTCTTTCCTTGTCGGTGAAGGAAAGCGTGATCGACGCGATATCCCGGCCCGAGCGCGTGTTCCAGATGCGAACGCTGCTGCCTCGCAGGGCGATGCATTTGTTGCCTCCGTCGAGGAAGCAGGCGTCGCTGGCGAGTCCATCGAAATCTTGTCTGGGATTCTGATCATGGTCGTAGAGAATCTTGCCGGTGCGGGCGTCGTAAATGGTTTTGAAAAGCTCGCTGGCGCGGTGCAGGAATTCGCCATTGCTCGACATGGTGTAGGTCGCACCGAGCGGACGGTCGGGGAATTCGGCAGGTCGGAGAAAACCTTCGTCATCCCACAAGGAGCGATCGCGGCGGAAGCCATTGGATTCGAGCTTGAGGTCGCGCAGCCTGGCGCCTGATTGCGAGTTCCACCAGGCGAGCAATCCATCCAGCGAGGCGGTGAATAACTCGCCGCGCGGCGAGAAGGCCACGTTCTCAACAATGCCTTCAGGCAGTCTCACGGGCGAAAATCGCGTTCCCTTCTCGACGTCCCAGAAATGGACTGCATCTTCCGCGAAACCGAACGCCAACATCTTTGCCTCGGGAGTGAAGACGAGTTGCGTGACCGCGGCGCGTGCCGGCGCCGGCCAGTTCGCGGTCCGCTCGCCCGTTGCCGGGTTCCAGCGCGAAATCTTGCCGTCGGCGTCCCCCTGGTAGAGATCGTTATTGGGACCGAAAACCAGATGCGTGATGCTTGCCCGGCCGCGAATGTTGTGTCGCTCCTTCAATGCGGCGGTTTCGTAGATGCGCAGGAGGCTGCTTTCACCGATGACGGCCAACCACTTGCCATCGCTCGAAAGGGCCGGCAGGACGACTCGCATATCGGTGTCGATGCCCGCCGCGCGCTTGCCGGTGTTCAGGTTCCAGACCTCGAGTCGGGAAACCGCTCCGCGACCGGGTCCAACAGGTCGATTGTTGACCGTCTGAGCCAGCCAGGCGCCATCGGCGCTGACGGCAACGTTTGCGGCAGGAGCGGAGAAAGGATCATGAGCAATGGTGAACGAATGCCGAACCTTGTCCTTGACAAGATCCCAGACAACCAGTTTTTTGGCGCTTCCCTTCCCCTGGTTGAAAACATAGGTGCATACCAGCGCCTTGTCATTACAGGAAAGCGCCATCAGAAGATTGGCGCCATCCGGCTCTGCCGGGAGGCGGACCTGGCGAGAAAGCTTACCGGTGGCGACGTCGAACAGGAACACGCGAAGGCCGGCAGCGTCGCATGCAGCCAGCTTCTTGCCGTCGGCGGAGAATACCTCTCCGTAGAGTTGTGGTGCACGCTCGATACCTGCGTTACGCATCCGCCTGACATGCTTCCAGGCGGGGAGTTCGATCCATTCGATGACGCTGTCAATGCCGACGACGGCGAGAAGTTTTCCGTCAGGAGACAGCATCGTGCTACGGTCGCCTTGCGGATGGGGCAGCCGATAGCGCAGCGTGCCGATGCGAGCAACAGCGCCGGGCGGCAGGGGATCGCCGAAGGCGTCCTTGCGCTTTTCTTGCGCCTGCGCGGGAAATGCAACAAATAACACCGCGGCCAGGCCTGCTAGCACGATGAGTCGTCGCACGGCAATCCTCCACCGATCGACCAAGAAATGCCAATCTCAGTGTAGGCGGCGAATGTGCATGCCTCAACCCAATCTTACTGCTTGCCCTGAAACGCCAGCACCTCCTTGGCGAGATTGCGCACGTTCTCGTCCGGATCCTGCAACAACGGCGTGACCGCCTGCACGATCGCATCTGACTCGACAGGGATCTCGCGCAGCACACTGAGCGCGAGCACGCGCATGTCTGCGTCCTTCTCCTTGAGGTTCGCGAGCAGATTCGGGATCGCATCCCTGGCCGCAAGCGCGACTCCCTTGAGCGCCTGCAACGACGCCCGGCGTACGTCCTTGTCCGGGTCGAGCAGCGAGCGCGTCAGCGGCGCTATCATGCTCTCCTCCTTGATGTTGAGCGCCGCGATCGCCTGGGCA
Organism: Gemmataceae bacterium; assembly: GCA_035656475.1. Taxonomy (GTDB): domain Bacteria; phylum Planctomycetota; class Planctomycetia; order Gemmatales; family Gemmataceae; genus SIAQ01. The sequence continues at coordinate 2,835 of DASRSQ010000137.1, forward strand.
GACTGCCGGCGCACCTCCACCTTCGTCGACTTCAAGCCATCGAGCAAGAACGGCAACGACGGTGCGCCGATTTTTTGCAAGTCGGCAATCGCCCGCTGCCGCTGTTCGCCGGCCAACACCGCTCGCACCGCAGGCAGGGCGTCCTGCTCGATCTTCACCAGGGCCCGCACGGCTTCTTCCGCCAGCATCGCGTCGGCCGCCTCGGCGGCAACCTTCAGCGCGTCCGCGGCATCCTTGGCGTCCAGTCCGATCTGCCCCAGTGCCTTCGCCGCCACGCGCTTCGTCGGCACCGAATCTTCGCTGAGCGCATCAATGAGCGCCGGCACCGCGGCCGACTTGAATCGCGCCAGCGCTTCCCCCGCACTGTTGCGCACGCCATCATCCTTTTCCGTGAGCAACTTCACGAGCGGCCGTACCGCGATCTTCGGGTCGGCGTTGATGCGGCCCAGCGCGAACGCGGCCTTGGCACGCACGCCATCGTTCTTGCTGGCAAGCAACGGCAACACCTTCGGCCCGGTCTCCTTCGCGTCGGGCCCGATCCAGCCGAGCACCGCGAGGGCGTGATAGTGGACGTCATCGTCCTTGCTATCCAGCAGGTTGGCGACCGGCGGCAACGCGTCCTTGCCGATCTTGCCCAGCGCGAGCGCCGCGTGCAACTGCAGCTCGGCATCCTTCACTTGCAAGATCTTGACCAGCGGTGGAACCGCCTTCGCGGCGCCGGGGCCAAGGTTGGCGAGCGCCATCATTGCCTCGATGCGCTTATCGCGCTCGCTGCTGTCCAGGTTCTTGATCAGCGATTCGGTGTCGGCGGTGTGCAACAATAGCACGCAGGCAACGATGTGAACCATCGGTAGGTGTCCTCTTGATGCGACTTCCCGTTTAGCCCCGCCTCGGAGAGGCGGGCGGACACGGCCCATTTTCCGAAGCGCGTCAAGTCCGCCCGGCTCTGCGAGCCGGGGCTAAACGGGGGTGCAATAATACGACGGATCACCGAGCGAATTCGTTCAGACGAACAGCTCGCTTACCGACTGATTGAAATGAATACGCTTGATCGCGTCGGCCAGCAGCTCGGCCACCGTGGTCACCTCGATCTTCGGCAACTGCTTCTCCGGCGGGAGCGGGATCGTGTCGGTGATGACCACCTTTTCGACCGGCGCCTCGCGCAGGTTGCGGATCGCGTCGCCGCACAGGACGCCATGCGTGGCAAAGATGTGGACGGCTCGCGCCTTGCCGACGTTGCGTGCGGTGCGGGCAGCGCTGGCGACAGTGCCGGCGGTGGAGATCATGTCGTCGAAGATCAGCGCGACCTTTCCTTCCAGGCTGGCGCCGATCAGGTTCGCGCTCTCGATCTGCGTCGCGCTGATGCGCCGCTTGTCGACGATCGCCATGTTCACGTTCAGCTTCTTCTGGTAACGCAGGACACGTTTGACGCTCCCCTCGTCCGGGCTAAGCACCACCATGTCGCGCGCTTCCACATTCAGCTTCTTCACCGCATTCATGAGGACGGGACTGGCGTAGAGATGATCGACCGGGATGTCGAAGAAGCCCTGAATCTGGGCGGCATGCAGATCGAGCGTGAGCACGCGATGGGCGCCGGCGGTGCTGATGAGGTCCGCGACCAGCTTCGCCGTGATCGGCACGCGTCCTTCCGCCTTACGATCCTGCCGGGCGTAGCCGTAGTACGGCAGGACGACGGTGATGCGCGAGGCGCTTGCGCGCTTGAGGGCGTCGAGCATCACGAGCAGCTCCATGATGCTATCGTTGACGGGATGGCAGGTCGACTGCACGACGAAGACGTCGCGGCCACGCACGTCTTCGTCGATGCGGGCCCAGAATTCGCCGTCGGGGAAGTTCTTGAGTTCGAGCTTGCCGAGCGGATCGCCGAGGCACTGGGCGATGCGTTCGGCGAGAGCGTAGTTGGCCCGTCCGCTGAAGACTTTGAGCCCAAAGTTGTTGATCATGACGGACCGCCTCGCGTGAAATTGGGGGGGAACTTGCATTATTAAGGTTTGAAGAACGTCCGTCAAGAAGCGCAGCTGGTGAAAAGCG
>DASRSQ010000138.1:0-10640 GCA_035656475.1 Gemmataceae bacterium
GTATTCGGTCCTGAAGGGACCGACGGCCCCTTCAGACCAAACGCAATGGACTATTTCAGAATCTCTTGAACCACATTGCCATGCACATCGGTAAGCCGATGGTTGCGTCCCTGGTAGCGATACGTCAACCGGCGGTGATCGATGCCCAGGCAGTGCAGCATCGTGGCGTGCAGGTCGTGGACGTGGACCGGATCGGCGTCAATGTTGTAGCTGAAGTCATCGGTCTGGCCGAAGCTGATGCCCGGCTTGATGCCACCGCCGGCGAGCCAAAAGGTGAAGCAGCGCGGATGATGATCGCGGCCGTAATCGGTCGCGGTCAGCGTTCCCTGGCAGTACACGGTGCGGCCGAACTCGCCGCCCCAGAGGACGAGCGTGTCGTCGAGCAAGCCGCGCATCTTGAGATCGCGGATGAGCGCCGCGGACGGCTGATCGGTGTCGCGCGCCTGCCCGGTAATCTGGCGCGGCAGGTTCGTGTGCTGGTCCCAGCCGCGATGGAAGAGCTGCACGAAGCGCACGCCACGCTCGGCCAAGCGACGCGCGAGCAGGCAGTTAAACGCATAGCTGCCGGGGGTGCGCACCTCGGGACCGTACATGTCGAGCACGCGCTGCGGTTCGCGCGAGATGTCGGTCAGGTCCGGCACCGACGTCTGCATGCGATAGGCGAGCTCGTACTGGGCGATGCGGGTACGGATCTCGGGATCGCCGGTCTCGTCGAGCCGCATTTGGTTGAGGCGAGCAAGATCGTCGAGCATGCGGCGGCGCGTCGCCTCATCGACGCCGGCGGGGTTGGACAGGAACAGCACCGGATCGCCGACGGAGCGGAACTTGACGCCTTGATACTGCGACGGCAGGAAACCGCTGCCCCACAGCCGATCGTAGAGCGGTTGATCGGCGGGGTTTCCGGAGCCCTGCGAGATCATGACGACAAACGCCGGCAGATCGCGATTCTCGCTGCCGAGGCCATAGGCCAGCCAGGCGCCCATGCTGGGCCGGCCGGCGAGTTGGGCGCCGCTCTGAAAGAACGTGATGGCCGGGTCGTGATTGATCGCCTCGGTGTGCATCGACTTGACGAAGCAAAGATCGTCGGCCACGCTCGCCAGGTGCGGCATCAACTCGCTGATCCAGGCGCCGGACTGGCCATGCTGGCGAAAGCGATACATCGACGGCGCGATCGGAAAACGTTCCTGCGTCGCGGTCATGCCGGTGAGCCGCTGGCCGCGCCGTACCGAATCGGGAAGGTCGACGCCGCGCATATCGCGCAGCCGCGGCTTGTAGTCGAAGAGGTCCATCTGCGACGGCGCGCCGGATTGGAAGAGATAGATGACGCGTTTCGCCTTCGCCGCGAAGTGAGGCAACCCGGGGAGCCCGTCGCCGCGCGCGTCGTCGGCCAGCAGTGACGCGAGCGCGATCGAGCCAAGGCCGAGGCCGGTGCCCTGCAGGAATTGGCGACGGGAAAACACGAGAGATTGCATCGTATTCACAGGCCCACCATGCTTCGAACGCTTTGCGGGTATGCAGCGCTGCCCCATGGCATGATAACAAGAGAGGGCACGAAATCGATGCAGAAAATGAGCACAGCCGGCGAAGTCAGAGGCCTCGCCGGCGCGTTCGGCAAACATGCGATGCGTTGTCAGCGGGAGTCGGCGGAGAGAGTCACTTTGACATCCTTGTCTTCGTCATCGCGTTTGATGTGGACGGTGACTTCCTGGCCGATCTTGTAATCGTCGGTGAGGACGGAGTAGAGTTGCTTGGCATTGTCGATCTTGTGTTCGTCAATGCCGACGATGCGGTCGCCCCAGGTGATGTTGCCGTCCTCATCGCGGCGCGTCGGCCGCAGCTTGGCAGCGGCAGCCGGGCTGTCGGGCAGCACGTCCTGGATGATGACGCCCTTGACGCCGAGCCGCTTCGCCCATTGATCGGGCGCCTCCACGATGCCGAGGCCGGGCCGCAAGTCCTTGGCGCCGCTGATCAGGTGGGGCACGATGCGATTGACCACGTCGACCGGAATCGCGAAGCCGATGCCCGCGGACGCGCCGGACGGACTGATGATCGCACAGTTGACGCCGATCAGCCGGCCCGACGAATCGAGCAATGGCCCCCCCGAATTGCCGGGATTAATCGCGGCGTCGGTCTGGATCAGTCCATGCACCGCCGGCCCATCCTCGCTCTTGACGCTGCGGCTCAGCGCGCTGATGATGCCCGACGACAGCGAATGGTCCAGCCCGAACGGGTTGCCGATCGCCAGCACGCTCTGTCCGACTTGCAGCTTGCTCGCATCCCCCAGCGGGATCGGCTGGCTCTTGCCGGCCGGGATGTCGGTCCAGAGTACCGCAAGATCGTGCGCCTCATCGTAGCGAATTTGCACAGCGTGCGCCACCGTGTGATCGTCGAGCGTGACAATGACACGATCGGCTCCCTTGACGACGTGGTAGTTGGTAACCACGCGTCCCTTCTCATCCCAGATGAATCCGGTGCCGGTGCCTTGCGGCACCTGCTGGACGTTGAGCGTAAGCCGATCGCGAACCAGGAGATTGGACGATATGTTGACGACCGAGGCCTTCGCTTTGCTGAAGACCTCGATGCGGTTTTTTTCTTCGCTGGTGACGGTGGTCGCTTGCGCAATGGGCCGCGGTTTGGCAGTCGGATCGCTGCCAGTTTGGACCTGCGCCGGCCAGTAATGGTAGATCAGCACGAACCCCGCGACCAGCAGCAGCGCATATACGACGAGGATCGGAGCGACCCAGCTAGAATTTGCGACAGATCGGCGTTGCATGATTTTTGACCTCGTTTCTGCACGAGACGTGCAGCAATTGCGAGGAGCAAAAGACATGCCGAAGCGCCGACCACTATGGCAACACGGTCTCGCCCATGAGATAGCGATCGCACTCCCGCGCGGCGCCGCGGCCTTCGTTGATCGCCCAGACGACCAGGCTCTGCCCTCGCCGCATGTCGCCGGCGGCAAAGACGTTGGGCCGATTGGTCAGGAACTTTCCGTGTTCCGCCTTGACGTTGTGCGTGCCGTTGGGATTCTTCTGCACCTCGACGCCAAGCTTTTCGAGCAGCGGATTCTCCGGGCCGAGGAAGCCCATCGCCAGCAACACGAGCTGGCATGGCAGCACCTGCTCCGAGCCCGGCACCTTCTGCATCGTGAAACGGCCCGTCGCGTCCTTCATCCACTCGATGCGGACCGTGTGGACTTCCTTCACGTTGCCATGCTCATCGCCGACGAACTTCTCGGTGCTGATAAGATATTGCCGAGGATCGGCGCCGAAGCGGGCGGCGGCTTCCTCCTGGCCGTAGTCGAGCTTGTATACCTTCGGCCACTGCGGCCACGGATTGTCCGCCGCACGCTCGTTCGGCGGTTGCGGCAGAATCTCGAACTGCACCAGGCTTCGGCAACCGTGCCGCATCGACGTGCCGACACAATCGGTTCCCGTATCGCCGCCGCCGATCACGATCACGTCCTTGTCCCTGGCCGAGATAAAATTGCCATCCTCGTGATTGGAATCGAGCAGGCTCTTGGTGTTCGCGGTCAGGAACTCCATCGCCATGTGGATCCCCTTGAGCTCACGGCCCGGCACCTTGAGATCGCGCGCCAGCGTCGCGCCGCCGCAGAGGACGATCGCGTCGAACTCGTCGTAAAGCTGGCTCGCCGAATAGGTGACGCCGACCTCACAGTTGGTGAGGAAGCTGACGCCTTCTGCCTTCATCAGGTTGACACGCCGCTCAACGACCTTGCGTTTGTCGAGCTTCATGTTCGGAATGCCGTACATCAGCAAACCGCCGATGCGATCGGCCCGCTCGAAGACGGTGACCCAGTGCCCGGCCTTGTTGAGCTGCGCCGCGGCGGCAAGCCCCGCGGGTCCGGAACCGACGACTGCGACCTTCTTCCCCGTGCGGAACGGCGGCGGCTCGGACTGCACCCAGCCCTGGTCGAACGCGCGGTCGATGATCGAGCATTCGATGTTCTTGATCGTGACCGCCGGCTCGCTGATGCCCAGCACGCACGAACCCTCGCACGGCGCCGGGCAGACGCGGCCGGTGAACTCGGGGAAGTTGTTCGTCTTCATGAGCCGATCGAGCGCCTCGCGCCATAGCCCGCGATAGACGAGATCGTTCCACTCGGGGATAAGATTGTTGATCGGACACCCCGACGCCATGCCGGCAATGAGCGTGCCGGTGTGGCAGAAGGGAACGCCACAATCCATGCAACGGGCGCCTTGCTTTTGCAGCATCGCATCGCCCGAGTGCAGATGGAACTCGTTCCAGTCGCGCACGCGCTCCAACGGCGAGCGATCGAGCGGCAGCTCGCGCGGAAATTCCAGAAAGCCAGTCGGTTTACCCATCGAACCTGAACCTCAGCAAAAATACCTATTACACCTGATCGGGATCGATTCCCATTGATTTCAGTTTTTCAGCGAGCCGTGCCGCCTTCTCGTCTCCTGTCGGCAGCAAGTTGCCCTGCGCGTCCCACCAGCGCATCCAGCCGAGTTCGTAGTCCGCGTATTTGCCTCGCCAGATGCCGAGTTCCACTCCAAGGGACGCGATTGGAAATCGGCCATGGGCGTTTGGCGTCATGCGCTCGAAGCGATCCTCGACGAGATGGTACATCTCGATCGTGCCCTGCTCCGGCAGAAAGATGCCGTAGTAGGGCGGGCGAATGCGTCGCTCGTAGACCCAGAATTTACCCCGCGCTGGCGTCCTGTCACGCTCCTCCGCGCCGCCGTCCGATGCGTATTCCAGCAGCATGAACGGCGGCACCATTTCCCCTGTCATCACGTGGCACCATCATTATTCTACTTCCCACCCACGCGCGACGCGTCATGGGCGTTTTCCTCGAACGCCGCCATGATCGCTTCGTCTTCGGCGAGACCGCTCAACTTGAAACGCTTCTGCGTCTCCAGCACGCGGCGATAGTCGTTCGGGTACACCTTCACGAACTTCGGCACAAACGAATCCCACAGGCTGAGCACCTGCAACGCGCGCTGACTCTTCGTGTACTCCGCATGCTTCTCGATCATGCAGCGTACCTCTTCGATCTCCTCCAGATCGTCAAGCGTGTAGAGCTTGACCATCTCCTTGTTGCAGCGCGTCGCGAAACCGCCGTGTTCGTCGAGCACATACGCGATGCCGCCCGACATGCCGGCTGCGAAATTCTTGCCCGTCGCGCCGAGCACGATGACGCGGCCGCCGGTCATGTACTCGCAGCCGTGATCGCCGACGCCTTCGACGACCGCATTGGCGCCCGAGTTGCGCACCGCGAAGCGTTCGCCCGCGATGCCGCGAATGTACGCTTCGCCCGAGGTCGCGCCGTAGAGGGCTACGTTGCCAATGATGACGTTCTCTTCAGCGATAAAGTCGGCTCCGTGCGGCAAACGGACGATGATCTTGCCGCCCGACAGGCCCTTGCCGACGTAGTCGTTCGCGTCCCCCTCGAGCGTCAGCGTCATGCCGCGAGGCACAAACGCGCCGAAGCTCTGCCCCGCAGACCCCTGGAACGTGAGCTGGATCGTGTCATCCGGCAGTCCCTTGGCGCCATGGCGGCGCGTCAGCTCGGCGCCGGTGATCGTGCCGACGACGCGATTGACGTTGCGGATCGCCAGCGTTGCCCGCACCGGCTTGCCTTCTTCAATCGCCGGCTTGCAGATGTCCATCAGCTTCGTTTTGTCGAGCGACTTCTCCAGGCCGTGCTTCTGCGTCTGCGTGCAAAAACGGCCAACCGTGTCCGCGACCTTCGGTTGATAGAAGATGTTGGAGAAATCGAGCCCGAGCGCCTTGTAATGCTCGACGGCGTTGACGGTGTTGAGCAGTTCGCTGTGGCCGATCATGTCGGTGAACTTGCGGAAGCCGAGCTGGGCCATCCACTCGCGCACTTCCATGGCGATGAACCGCATGAAGTTGACGGCGTGCTCCGGATCGCCGGCAAACTTCTTGCGCAGCTTCGGATCCTGCGTGGCGACACCGACCGGGCAGGTATTAAGATGGCAGACACGCATCATAATGCAACCGAGTGCGACGAGCGGCCCAGTGGCGAAGCCGAACTCCTCGGCGCCGAGCAGGGCTCCGATGATGACATCGCGTCCCGTCTTGAGCTGGCCGTCCACCTCGACGACGATGCGATCGCGCAGCTCGTTCAGCACGAGCGTCTGCTGCGTCTCGGCCAAACCCAGCTCCCACGGCGCGCCGGCGTGCTTGACACTGGTGAGCGGCGACGCGCCGGTGCCGCCGTCGTGGCCGGAGATCAGCACGACGTCGGCGTGCGCCTTCGACACGCCGGCCGCAACCGTGCCGACGCCGACCTCGGCGACCAGCTTGACGCTGATGCGGGCGTATTCGTTGCCGTTCTTGAGATCATGGATCAGCTCGGCGAGGTCCTCGATCGAATAGATATCATGGTGCGGCGGCGGCGAGATCAGGCCAACGCCCGGCGTCGACAGGCGAACCTTGGCGATCCACGGATAGACCTTGTGCCCCGGCAACTGGCCGCCTTCGCCCGGCTTCGCGCCTTGGGCCATCTTGATCTGCAGTTCCTTCGCATTCACCAGATACTCGCTGGTGACGCCGAACCGGCCCGAGGCGACCTGCTTGATCGCGCTGTTCTTGGAATCGCCGCGTTCGTTGGTCCACGTGTAGCGCGCGGGATCCTCGCCTCCCTCGCCGGTGTTGCTCTTGCCGCCGATGCGATTCATGGCAATCGCGAGCGTCTCGTGCGCCTCCGAGCTGATCGAGCCATATGACATCGCGCCGGACTTGAATCGCTTCATGATCGACTCGATCGACTCGACTTCCTCGATCGGCACCGGCGTGCGGCCGGGCTTGAACGACATCAGGCCACGCAGCGTGCACAGGCGTGCCGCCTGGTCGTCGATCAGCTTCGAGTATTCCTTGAACACCTTGAAGTTGTTCGATCGGCAAGCGTACTGCAGCTTGTGCACCGTCTCCGGGTTGAACAGGTGATATTCGCCTTCCTTGCGGAACTGGTAATGGCCGCCCACATCAAGGGTCTTGCCATTGGTCGGTCGCTCGGTGAAGGCGTGATCGTGGCGAGCGCGGACTTCCTGGGCGATGACGTCCATGCCGATGCCGCCGACGCGCGACGGCGTGTTGGCGAAGTACTCGTCGATGACTTCCTTCGACAGGCCGATCGCTTCGAAGATCTGGGCGCCGCAGTAGCTCTGGGCGGTCGAAATGCCCATCTTCGACATCACCTTCAAGACGCCCTTGTCGATCGCCTTGACGTAATTCTTGACTGCGGTCTGTTCTGGCGTGAGATACTCGGAACCTTCAGGTTCGTCGAACGCCGCGGGTTCGCGCCGATCCGCCTTCTTCGGCTTCGGCTTGATGTGCCCCTGGCGAATCATGTCCTCGAGCGTTTCGAACGCCAGATATGGATTGATCGCGCCGGCGCCGTAGCCGATGAGCAGAGCGAAGTGATGCACCTCGCGCGGCTCGCCCGATTCGAGCACGAGGCTGACCTGCGTGCGCGTCCCCTCGCGGATCAGATGATGATGCACCGCTGACACCGCGAGCAAGGCGGGGATCGGCGCGTAGTTGGTCATGATCGCGCGATCGGACAGAATGATGTATTCGACGCCGTTGGCGATCGCGCTGCTCGCCTGCTTGCAGACCGCGTGCAGTTCGCGTTCAAGGCCGGCGGCCCCTTCCTTCGGATTGAACAAGATCGGCAGCGTCACCGACTTGAAACGGCCACCCGTTGTCGAATCGATCTGCCGCAGCTTGTCGAGCTCGTGATTGAGCAGGATCGGCGACTTCAGAATGATCTGCCGGGCGTTCTTCGGCGTCGGATCAAGCAGGTTGTACTCACGGCCAATCGTTGTCGCCATCGACATGATGCATTCCTCGCGAATGCAGTCGACCGGCGGATTCGTGACCTGGGCAAAGAGCTGCTTGAAGTAGTTGTAAAGCATCTGCGGCTTGTCCGAGAGGACGGCGAGCGCGGCATCGTTGCCCATCGAGCCGATCGCCTCGGTGCCGTCGCTCGCCATCGGCGCGAGCAGGATGCGGATGTCCTCGGCGGTGTAGCCGAACGCCTGTTGACGCTTGGTGACGGTGTCGTGATCCGGCGCATGCGGCGACGGCGCATCGGGCAGGTCCTCCAGATCGACGAGGTTCTGCTTGAGCCATTCGGCATACGGCTTCTCGGCGGCCATGCCTTCCTTGAGCTCGTCATCGCCGATGATCTTGCCCTGGGCGAGATCGATGAGGAACATGCGGCCGGGTTGCAGCCGGCCCTTCGACTTCACCATCTCGGGCGGCACGTCGAGAACGCCGACTTCGGACGCCATGATGACAAGGTCGTCCTTGGTGTGGTAGTAGCGTGACGGGCGCAGGCCGTTGCGATCGAGGATGGCGCCGATGCAGGTGCCATCAGTGAACGCGATCGACGCGGGACCGTCCCACGGCTCCATGAGGCAGGAGTGATATTCGTAGAACGCCTTCTTCGCCGGGCTCATCGTTGGATCGCCCGACCACGGCTCCGGAATCATCATCATGATCGCGTGCGGCAACGAGCGGCCGGTGAGCACCAGCATCTCGAGGACGTTGTCGAACATCGCGGAGTCGCTGCCGGTCTCATCGATGATGGGGAGCAGCTTCTTGATGTCGTCGCCGAACAGGTCGGATTTCATCAGGCTTTCGCGGGCATGCATCCAGTTGACGTTGCCACGCAGCGTGTTGATCTCGCCGTTGTGAGCGATGAAGCGATAGGGGTGGGCACGGGCCCACGTCGGAAACGTGTTGGTGCTGAATCGCGAATGCACGAGCGCGAGCGCGGACTCCATCGCCGGGTCGAGCAGGTCCGGGAAGTATTCTTCGACCTGCGGCGAGTTGAGCATGCCCTTGTAGATGAGCGTGCGCGCGGACAGGCTCGGGATGTAGAACATTTCCTTCTGCGGAATGCTCGAATGCTGCGCCGCCTTCTCGGCAAGCCGGCGGATGACATAGAGCTTGCGCTCGAAGCCGAGCGGATCGTCCGGGCGGTCCGCGGGGAGGCCGCTGATCTTGCGGATGAAGATCTGGCGGATTACCGGTTCGCCGCGCTGGGCGGTCGGACCGATCGGCTTGTTATTGGTCGGCACGGTGCGCCAGCCGATGACCTGCTGCCCCTCGTCGCGCACGATCTTCTCGAGCATCTTCTCGCAACGGGCACGCGCGTTGGCGTCTTGCGGCAGGAACACCATGCCGACGCCGTACTCGCCAAGCTCGGGCAGTTCGAGGTCGAGCTTGAACGCTTCTTGCAAGAGGAAGCGATGCGGCATCTGCACGAGGATGCCGGCGCCGTCGCCGGTGTTTTCCTCGCAGCCGCAGGCACCGCGATGCTCGAGGTTGTTGAGGATCGTGATCGCCTTGTGGACGATGTCATGCGACTTGCGGTTCTTCAAGTCGACGACGAAGCCGACGCCGCAGGCGTCATGTTCGTAGGCAGGGTCATACAGGCCCTGAGGGCCGGGTTGGATCGCGCTCATAGTCGTGCCTTATCCTTTGACGGGACGCGCGTGGACGCCATTGGTTCCACGCGTATTCGCGTTAGAAGTGGGCGGCGGCGAATTATCTGCCGCGCCGGGCGATTTGGCCTCTGCTTCGAGCAGGAGGTCCATGAAACGTTTGGCCGCCGCGCTCAGGCGCTGGCCGCGGCGATGGACGATGGCGAGCGGCCGCGTCAGCTTGCAGCCAAAAAGGGCGACCGCGGACAGCGTGCGCGCCTTCACCTCGCGGCGAATCGTCGGCTCGGGCAGAAGCGCGACGCCCTGCCCCAGCGACACCGCCTGTTTGATGTTCTCGATCGAGTCGAACTCCGCGACCACGTCCACGGCCACGTGCTGCTCGCGCAGAAACTTATCGACACGCCGACGCACCACGAGGTTCTTGTCGAAGTGCACGTAGCGCTGCCCATCGAGCGCGCTGATCGGCAGCGCCAGCCGGCTCGCCAGCGGATGCTTCGGCGCACATGCGAGCACCATCGGCTCCTCGCGCCAGCTCGTCGCCGACAGGTCGGCCGCCTTCTTCGGATACGATACCAGGCCAAGATCAGCGGTCCCGTCCTTGAGGCGGTCGTAAACCTGATCGGGATGCGTGTAATCGATGCGCACCTGGGCTCGCGGATTCTCGGCCTCGAAACGCTGCACGAGCTGATCCATGTCGCTAAGGCCGACCGAGTAGATCGCGGCGACGAGGGCGGTGCCGAGGATCTCCACCTTGGTGTTGCGAATGCGCGCCTCGAGCTCTTCGTATTGCTCAAGGAGAGCCTTGCAACCTTCGTAGTATTCGAGTCCCAGGGCGGTAAGCTTCAGCGGACGCGTCGAGCGATCCACGAGTTGCACGTTCATGCGCTTTTCGAGCTGCGACACGATCTGGCTGACGGCCGACTGCGTGATGTCGCTCTCCTCCGCCGCATGCGAGAAGCTGCGGCAGCGTGCGACGGCACAGAAGATTTTCAGGGACTCCATCTGCATGGGTGCAGTTATATCATCTCAAAAACTAATAGCAAGCGGAATGATGATTAATAATACTAATACTGTAAATCGTGCATTCTTGGAGAGAAGCGAGGGGGCGGATCGAAGCAAAATCAATGGCAGGCACCGGGAGGGCGAGGCTCCTGCCGAGCCGTGACGCCGCCGAAG
>DASRSQ010000139.1:0-6256 GCA_035656475.1 Gemmataceae bacterium
CATCCTTGTGCGCCCCATCAACACCAGGTCCCTCTTCAACGGCAAGGATCTCACCGGCTGGACCGAGTTCCCCGGCAAAAAATCGACCTTCGCCGTCGTCGACGGCGCCATCAACGTCAAGAACGGCCCCGGCGATCTGCAGACCATCGGCAAATACAAGGACTTCATCCTCCAGCTCGAAGCCATCAGCAACGGCAAGAACCTCAACAGCGGCATTTTCTTTCGCTGCCGCGACAAGGAATACCAGAACGGCTACGAGGCCCAGATCTTCAACAAGTTTTCGAAAGAACCGACGCAGAAGTACAACGTCGAGGAATACGATCCGAAGTCGAACAAGCTGCTCGCCAAGAATGTGGTGATGTCGACCGCGTTCGATTTTGGCACCGGCGCCATTTACCGGCGGGTCCCCGCACGCAAAGAAATGTCGAAAGACGGCGAATGGTTCACCATGACGATCGCCGCACATGGCAACCATCTCGCCACCTGGGTCAACGGCGTGCAGGTGACTGACTGGACCGACAACCGCCCGAAGAGCGACAACGCCCGCACGGGCTGCAGACTCGAAGCCGGCCACATCAGCATCCAGGGGCACGATCCGACGACCGATTTGAGCTTTCGCAATTTCCGCATCGCGGAACTGAAGTGAACCTAATCGCCGAAGTTGGTGCCGACGCGCCGAGCCGAGCGGATCAGCGGATGATCGAGTGGCACCAGCTTGGTGCGCCCCGCGACCTTTTCGAGCGGCACGCTCGCCACCTCTGAGCCGCGCATGCACACCATCTGGTTGTAGCGTCCCTCCGCCAGCATCTCCGCGGCGAAGGTGCCAAAGCGGGTGGCGAGGACGCGGTCGAACGGCGTCGGAATGCCGCCGCGCTGCAGATGGCCGAGCACCGTGACCCGCGTGTCCATGCCGAGGCGATGACTGATGGCGCTGGCCACGTTGGTGCTAACCCGGCCTTCGTGTTCGTCGTCGTCGGTGCGTTCGACCTCTTTCTTCCTGTCCTTGTCCTTATCCTTATCCTTTTTCTTTTTCTTGCCGTTCTTCGATTTGTCGACGGTTTCGATGCGGTTCGACTTGACGCGGGCGCCCTCGGCGACGGCGATGATGCTGAACCATTTGCCGCGCCGCCGACGTTCGGTCAGGTGCTGGCAGATGCTGTCGATGTCATAGGGGATTTCCGGTAGGAGGATGATGTCGGCCCCGCCGGCGACGCCGGCCGTCAGGGCGAGCCAGCCGGCCTTGTGTCCCATCAGTTCGATGACCATGACGCGCAGGTGCGCCTCCGCCGTCGAGTAGAGGCGATCGATGGCCTGGGCGGCGTAGGTGACCGCCGAATCGAAGCCGAAGGTGATGTCGGTCTCGGCGAGATCGTTGTCGATGGTCTTGGGCAGGCCGATGACGTTAAGGCCATGTTTGGTGAGGGAATGAGCGACCTTGTGCGTGCCGTTGCCGCCGAGGCACACCAGGCAATCGAGGCCGAGGCGGTTGTACGTCTCGACGGCCCGCGAGGTCATGTCGAGCGTCTCGCCGTTGGGCAACGGCATCTTGTACGGCTTCTCCCGGCTCGTGCCGAGAATGGTGCCGCCGAGCGAGAGGATGCCGGAGACGTCCTGGAGATGGAGAACGCGCGAGTGGTTTTCGACGAGGCCGCGAAAGCCTTTTTCGATACCGATGACTTCGATGTGGAAGTCACTCATCGCTGGCTTGGCGACGCCGCGAATGGCCGCGTTGAGCCCGGGGCAATCGCCGCCGCTGGTCAGGATGCCGATACACTTCGCCCGCGCCGACTGCATGATGCGGCCCTCTTCGAATGCCGGATGGATCGTGTGGATTGTTGTATGAACGTGTCGTGAAGCAAGCGTCGCCATCGTCCGCTCGGCGGTTTAGCGCACGACGTCGCCGCCGATGCGTCATGCGACTGCCGCGATGTCGCGCGCTAAAACCGCTGAGCGGACGATGACGACGCCTGTCGGACGAACAGGGCTCACTTCCGCAAGACGTCTGGCAACGGCGCTGCCGATTTCGGGCTCGCGGCGATGAAATCCTCGCCCAGCATGTTCGCGATCGTCGCCGCCACCTGGCTTTGCGTCGTTTCGATGTTCTCGCGCACGCCCATCGCTGGCGTGTCGGGGCCGAGGACCGCGATCCAGATAAATTCGGCCAGCGGCACGTTCTTGCCGTGATCGGTCCAGTCGACGCGCGTGTTGCCGCGCCCGTGATCGGTCGTGATGATCAGCGTCGTCTTGTCCTTGTACTGCGGCGCCTTCTGCAACGACTCCCACAACTCCGCCAGGTAGCGATCCGCCTTGTGCGCCGAATCGAGATACAGATCGTAACGCCGCCCGTGTCCCCACTCGTCGGTTTCTCCCAGGCCGATGAAGAGCACGCGCGGCTGATGACGGCGAATGTGCTCGCGCGCGAATTCCATCGTCGTCACGTCGAACCCGTTGTCCGGCCAGTAACGCGGCAATCTTGCGAGCGTGTCATTGATCGCTCGCTGACGATCGCTCAATGGCTCATCCTTGATCGCATTCCAGCTATGGTGCACCTTCAGCCCGCTGCGTTCCGAACGCAAGATCGACGGGAATACGTCCCACGTGCAGAATGCGGCCACGCGATCCTTGTACTTCGGCTTGCCGTGCAGGAATTCGAGCACCGACATGTTCGGGTTCGGCTTCTTGGCGTTGGAGTTGATCGACGGGTCCGCAAAGCCGCACAGCATTTCGCTGTAGCCGGGGTAAGAAAATTTGAGGCCGTTGGTGATTTTGCAAATCGCCTTGCGCGAGCGGTCGCCGAAGATCTGGCCGTCCTTGGCGATCTTGTCCCAGAAGAACGGCAACAACACGGTGCGCCGCTCTTCGGGCGTGTTGCGCCAGTAACGCTCCTTCAGCCCGATGAGGTCCTTGACGCCGCCGAACTGCTTGTTGAGCATTTGCTCGTCGGCGCCGCCGAAGAATTCCTGGAAGCGAAAGCCGTCTAGCGTGACGAAGATGACGTTCTCGGTGCGCGGCTTTTCCTGGGCAGACGCCGGCGCGGACACGAAACAACCCAGGATGACGAGCAACAGAATCGGTCGCGGCATGATGGCCTCCTTGGAAGGCGGAAGGATGAAGGCGGAAGGATGGAGCGGTACATTCATCCTTCATCCTTCCAAAGGCTCATTATGCCGCAACTGGGTGCAACGTCGAGTCAGTGCTTGGGGGACCGAGGATCGTCGCCGGGATTTACGTAGCGAATGGTCCACGGGCCGGTGCCGTGGAATTGCAGGACCGTCTCACCCTTCGTCCAGACATAGTGGCTCATGCCCGCGGGCCATTGGCCATAGGTTCCCGCGGGCATCGCTTTGCCCTTGCTGGCGTCGAAGCTCTTGCCCATGCCGATGAAAAAGGTGCCGGAAAGGACGGTGATGCGCTCCGAACTCGAATGGGTGTGCGGCGGGACGCGATAGCCGTCCGGCACCTTGACGCGAAAGACGAACGGACCTGGCTTGCCCGGGTTCCCTTCCAGGATCGCGATCTTCGCACCCTTGGGCAAGGCGGCGGGACCGTCTTGCCATTTCAGTTCGGTCGACCGATGAATTGCGATGTCTTCGTCAGCGTGTTGCGCGGTCGACGCAGTCACGAAGAGGCAGGCGGCGGCCAGCGCCGGCGCGAACAGATTTCGGTAACGCATGGTTCCTTCCTTTGTCGCACCAATCGAGTTGTGGTACCACACGAGGAAAAGGTATCCATGCGGACGTTGTCAACGATGGCATTTTCGCTGATAGACGTGGACTGCTCGATAAGCGGCAATCGGGTGGAGTTACTTCGATTTTTTGCTCGGTTCATGGTCCAGCACCTCGCCGGCCAACTCGCGCAACTTTTCGCGCGCCTTCACCAGTGCTCGATGGCCGGCAGCGGTGGCGGTGTAGTATTTGCGTACCTTGCCCCCGACCACCTTTGTCCGCACCTTCAGGTAGCCGGCGCGCACCAGCTCGTGCAGGACGGGGTAAACCGTGCCGGGGCTGAGCCGATAGCCGTGATGCCCCAGTTCCTCGACGATTTCGACGCCGCAGATCGGCGCCTCGTCGGCATGATGCAGGATGTGCAGCCGGATAAAGCCCGCGTAGAACAGCCGGCTCAGGACTTGTTTCATGATAATGGGAACCGATATTGATATTCGATCTTGGCAATCGATATCGCCTCCCGATACAATAATCCCTCCTGCTTAGCGCGTCAACGGTTTCGATCGAGCGGATCCCATGAATCCCATTGTCTTCGCTCTGCGCCACCCCATCACGATCATGGTCATGATGGTCGGCATCATCGTCGGCAGCGTGCTCGCCGTCACGCGCATGAAGATCGATATCTTCCCGCAGCTCAATCTGCCCGTCGTCTACGTCTGCCAGCCCTACGGCGGTATGGACCCCGCCCAGATGGAAGGTTTGCTCACCTACTACTACGAGTACCACTTCCTCTACGTCTCCGGCATTCATCATGTCGAGTCGCGCAACATCCAGGGCACGGCGATGATGAAACTCTACTTTCATCCGGGCACCGACATGGCCCAGGCCATGGCGGAGACGATCCAGTACGTCAACCGCGCCCGCGCCTTCATGCCGCCAGGCACCGTGCCGCCGTTCGTCATGCGCTTCGACACCGGCAGCGTGCCGGTCGGCTATCTTGTGCTGTCGAGCGAGACCAAGACCATCACCGAGATCCAGGACCAGGCCCTGAACAAGGTGCGCCCGATGTTCGCCAGCCTGCCCGGCGTCTCCGCCCCGCCGCCATTCGGCGGCAGCGCCCGCACCATCGTCCTGCGCGCCGATCCCGATCGGCTGCGCGCCTACAACGCATCGCCGGACGACGTGATCGCTGCGTTGATGTCGGGCAATACGGTCAGCCCGTCGGGCAACATTCGCGTCAAGGATCAGATGCCGCTCGTGCCCACCAACGCCATGGTCAAGAACCCGAAAGACCTCGGCAAGATCCCGCTGCGGCCCGGCTCCAACGTCTATCTGCGCGATATCGGCGCCATCGAGGACGCCGCCGACATCACCGTCGGCTACGCCCTCGCCAATGGCCGGCGCGCCGTCTACATCCTCGTCACCAAGCGTTCCGACGCATCCACGCTCTCCGTCGTTGGCGAGGTCCGCGCCAACTTGAAGAAGATGCAGTCGGTCCTTCCCGATGACATCAAGGTCAGTTTCGAGTTCGACCAGTCCCCGTACGTGACGCGCTCGATGTGGAACGTCGGCGTCGAGGGCTTGCTCGGCGCCGTGCTCACCGGTCTGATGGTGCTGCTGTTCCTGCGCGACTGGCGCAGCGTCATCGTCGTCGTCTGCAACATCCCGCTCGCGCTGCTCGGCTCGATCATCGGCCTGTGGCTCACGGGCCAATCGATTAACCTGATGACGCTCGGCGGCCTGGCGCTCTCGGTCGGCATCCTCGTCGATGAGGCGACCGTCGAGGTCGAGAACATTCACACTCAGATGGCGTTGACCGACAACATCGCTCGCGCGGTGCGCATGGGCAACGCGGAGACGGCGGTGCCGAGGTTGCTGGCGATGCTGTGCATCGTCGCCGTGTTCCTGCCGGCGTTTTTCATGCAAGGTTCGACCCAGGCGCTGTTCACACCGCTGGCCCTCGCGGTTTGCTTTTCGATGGTGACGTCGTACCTGCTATCGAGCAGCTTCGTGCCGGTTATGTCGGTCTGGCTGCTGCAGCATCAGCATCTTGCGGACACGACAAAGACTGGGTTCTTCGCCCGCATGCAGGATCGCTACGCCGACGTGATCCGATCACTGCAAGGCCTGCGCTGGCTGGTCATCGCGGGCTATGTCGCGGTCGCCGCGCTCGTCATCGCTGCCGCCGGCAGCCAGATCGGCACCGAGATCTTTCCAACCGTGGATGCTGGCCAGTTTCAGCTACGTTTACGCGCTCCGACCGGCACGCGCATCGAGCGGACCGAACAGCTCGCCATACGTGCTCTCGAGTTCATCGGCGACAAGGTCGGCCGGGACAACGTCGCCATCACGATCGGCTACGTCGGGACGATTCCGCCGAGCTTTCCGATCAACGCGGTCTATCAATGGATGAGCGGGCCGGAGGAAGCGATTCTGCGCGTCGCGCTCAAGCCTGGCACCTATTCCACCGAACGGCTCAAGAGCGAGCTGCGCACCGAGCTGCGCAATGACCTCGCTGCGTGGTTGCGTTCGACGCTGAGCGCGGAGAAGTACACGCCAGAGGAAATCGACGAGCGCGTTCGCAACATTCA
>DASRSQ010000140.1:0-2283 GCA_035656475.1 Gemmataceae bacterium
TCGTCGAATCCGAGTTGGGGGCATCGGCTTTCTTCAGATTCCGCCTCGCGACGGACACCCTTGCCTAGCCTTGCGGTCCGGGCCATCCCCGCCCGCAGAGGACTCGCACCTCCTGAAGCAGACCATACCTGGCACACAACGCAACGAGCCGCGACCGTCAGCGAACGCTCCCTCACGGTCGCGGCTCGTTGTCAGATCACCGTGCCATCGAGCACGATGGCGCCGCGCGGGATGACGACGATGCCTTCGCGGATCACGAAGTTGGGTCCCTCGCCGTTCTTGAGTTTCTCCTTGTTGCAGAGGTGGACCTTGGCGCCGATGCGGGCGTCCTTGTCGAGGATGGCGTTTTCGATGATGGCGCCGTCGCCGATGCCGATGTTGGGCAGGCCGCGGCGCTGATTGTCCGCTTTTTCCTGGGCGGTCTCGTAGCCGTCGGCGCCGATGATGACGCTGTCCCTGATCGTCACGTTCTGACCGATCTGGGTACGCACGCCGATGACGCTGTGCTGGATGCGGGTGCCCGGGCCGACGACGCAACCGTCCGCCATCAGGGCGTGATCGAGCACGGCATTGCTGGCGCGCGACGCGGGCAGATAGCGCATGCGCGTGTAGATGACGCCTTCCAGTGTGTGGAACACGAACGGCGGATCATCCTTGGTCAGCGCCAGGTTGGCCTCGTGATACGACTTCACGGTGCCGACGTCTTCCCAGTAGCCGTCGAAGAGGTGCGCAACCACCTTGCGATTGGCGAGGCTGCGCGGGAAGATCTCTTTGCCGAAATCGGTGGCGAGCGGCGGATCGTTGAGCATTTGAAACAGGGCGTCGCGCTGGAAGATGTAGATGCCCATGCTTGCCAGGTACGGCCGGCCGTGCGATTCCACGCCGCGCTTGGACATCCATTCTTCTTTCATGCGCACCGGCTCGAGCTTGTCGGGCGTCTTCGGCTTCTCGACGAAACCCGTCACGCGTCCCGTTTCGTCCGCGGCAACCAGGCCGAGCTGTGACGTCTGCTCCTCGGCCACCGGCAGGACCGCGATGGTGACGTCGGCCTTCGTCTGCTTGTGCGTCTCCAGCAAATGGCGATAGTCCATGCGGTAGAGCTGATCGCCCGACAGAATCAGAACGTGCTGGCAGGGATCCTCGTGGACGTAGCGGATGTTTTGCCGGACGGCGTCGGCGGTGCCCTGATACCAGTCGGACGCCTCGTTGGTTTGCTGGGCGGCGAGGATTTCGACGAAGCCCTTGGAGAAGGGGTCGAACTTGTACGTGTTGGCAATATGGCGATGCAGGCTGACGCTGAGGAACTGGGTGAGGACGTAGATGCGATTGCAGTCGCTGTTGATGCAGTTGCTGATCGGAATATCGATGAGCCGATACTTGCCGCCAATGGGGACGGCGGGTTTGCTGCGGAGCATGGTAAGGGGGTAAAGGCGAGTGCCGCGACCGCCGCCGAGAATCAGGCTCAAGACTTCACGATGCATGGGAAAACCCTTTATGAGGCAATGATTTGGTGTCCCGGAGTCAGTCATGTTAACAAGGGCGAGCGCGAGAGGAGAATGAAAATTGCGGAGAATTTTTCGCGGCTTCCCACGCCTCGCGAAAATATGAGCAACATGCGTGCCGTAGGGAAGAATCCGCCGCTTGCGGCTTCGCGATCGCTGAATATTCATCAGATCGCTGAATCTTCCCGGCGAGCGCGAAGCCGCAAGCGGCGTATCCGGGCTTGACGTCACTTTAATCTCTGCTATACCCCGCCACGCTATATCGACCGAACTTTAGCGAAAGTGAATTTCTAACCTCGACCAACGCTGCGGCCAGCGTCTTGGGGAAGATGCCGGCGGCATGTGAGCGATGGACGAGGAGCGGGGGTTCGACGCAAAAGGAGGCCAGGGGTGGCTGCGAAGCAAATCAAGATGGCGTTGGGGGCGCTGGTGATCGGAGTGATCGCCATCGCGGCATCGGTGACACGTGGTCAGGACGAGCAACTGTCCCCCGCCCGGGTGCGCGAAGCGCTCGGCGAAGGGATCAAGCTCTACAAGAACCACGACTACGACACGGCCGCTCGCGCCTTCGCGATTGCGCAGGCTGGGCAACAGCACCTGACGCCCGACCAGAAACAAGACCTGGCCGATTTTGGCGCCCAGAACGCGGCTGCCCTCAAGGGGCGGGCCGAGAAGAACACTCAGTTACAGCAGGCGACGCTTGCTGTCACGCAGGGCCGCACCCAGGAAGCCAAGCAGCTCCTGAGCGGCCTCAGCGCCAATCAGTACCTCACGCCGGCTG
>DASRSQ010000141.1:0-7773 GCA_035656475.1 Gemmataceae bacterium
TCGTCGAATCCGAGTTGGGGGCATCGGCTTTCTTCAGATTCCGCCTCGCGACGGACACCCTTGCCTAGCCTTGCGGTCCGGGCCATCCCCGCCCGCAGAGGACTCGCACCTCCTGAAGCAGACCATACCTGGCACACAACACGCAGAGCCGCGCTCGGTCGGAGCACGGCTCTGAATTTGGCTTCTTGGGAGGGCTAGTCGATGACGGCGAGGATGTCATCCTCGGACATGATCAGATATTCTTCGCCGTCGACCTGGACCTCGTTGCCCGCGTAGGACGAGAAGAGGACGCGGTCCCCTTCCTTGACCTGGAAGGCGGCGCGCTTGCCGCTGTCGAGCAGCTTGCCGTCGCCGAGGCTCAGAACCTTGCCCTGACGCGGCTTTTCCTTGGCGGTGTCGGGCAGCAAGATGCCGCCGGCGGTCTTCTCTTCGGCTTCGACGCGCTTCACCAGGATCTTGTCGTTGAGCGGAATAACTTTCATGTCGCGATACCCTCGATGCATGTTGTTGAAGTTATGGGGTGTTTATTCTAGGCAGATTCGGGCTCATCGCCGAGAGATTCTTCATACGCCTTCAATGCTCGCAACATCGTGTACAGCAACATCTGCTTGCTGACCGGCTTCGGAATCACGCTGTAAACCCGCACCTGGAACGCTTGGCGAATGACCTCCTGGGTCGCGTTTCCCGTCACCAGGATGCACGGCAGCAAGGCATTGATCTGATGCACCAGCTGCACGGTCTCCAGCCCGGACATCCTTGGCATCTGCAAATCAAACAGGCCCAGATGGATCGGCTCTTCCCGAATGATGTCGAGCGCTTCTTCGCCGCTAGACGCCAAGATCGCTCGAAATCCTTCCGGCTCAACAATGTCGCGAAGGCTTTCGCGGCAAGAATCGTCGTCGTCGGCAATCAGCACCGATCGCATTCTGTCTACTGTGGTCATGCCGCTCACCTCGTTACGTCAGTTTATGCGTGGGCGAAGTCCATCGGCGGCATCGATGCTCGGAAGGCACTCGCTTCGAGCTTGCAACGACCTCAGAGCAAACGCCGTACCGGGGCTACCCCACTAAACGCAGATGACCTAAACCCTTATCCAGCATAATTCTAAGCCACAGGAAAAATCAAGTTCACGATACCCGAAAGTTCGCCCAAACCTGCCAAACTTCGGCAGGCGCTGTCAGATTGGCAAGCAACGCATTCGTATAATATTTCAAGCCCCAAGATGAGCGCCGCGATTCCGGGGGTGGAACCGGCGCAAACCCCCGGGAATCATTCATGGCCGCATCGCGATTTGTAGTCGGCATCGACCTTGGCACCACCAACTCCGCGCTGGCGTATTACGACACCGGTCTGGGCGAGAAGGCGGCGCTGACGCATCTCAATATCCCGCAGGTAGTTGCGGCCGGCATCGTCGAAGAGAGGCCGCTGCTGCCATCCTTTCTGTACCTCCCGGGGCCCGCGGAACAGCCGGCCGGGGCGATGAAGCTGCCCTGGGCAAGCGAACGCGACTACTGCGTCGGCGAATTCGCCCGTGTGTTCGGCTCGCAGGTGCCGACTCGGCTCGTCGCGTCGGCGAAATCGTGGCTGTGCCACGCCGGCGTTGATCGCAAGGCGCCGATTCTACCCTGGAAGGCACCAGAAAACGGCCGCCGCGTGTCGCCGCTCGAGGCCAGCGTCTACTACCTCAAGCACTTCGTCGACGCATGGAACTATCTGATCGCGAAGGACGTGACCGAACATCGGCTCGAGACGCAGGACATCATCCTGACCGTACCCGCCTCGTTTGATGCGGTGGCGCGCGAGCTGACCGTCGAAGCCGCCCGCGCCGCCGGGCTCGAGAAGGTGACGCTGCTCGAGGAACCGCAGGCGGCGTTCTACTCGTGGATCGAGGCGAGCCATGACAAGTGGCGCGACGAGGTCGAAGTCGGCGATGTGGTGTTGGTTTGTGATGTCGGCGGTGGCACGTCGGACTTCTCCCTCATCGCGGTCAGCGAAGAAGCCGGCCAGCTGGTGCTGACGCGCGTCGCTGTCGGCGACCACATCCTGCTCGGCGGCGACAACATGGACCTCGCCCTCGCCCATCATGCGGGCCAGGCATTCGCCGCCAAGGGAATCAAGCTCGATCAGGGACAAATGCATGCCCTCTGGCATTCATGCCGGCTCGCCAAGGAGACCATCTTCAACAGCCAGAGCGCGACAGCGCCGATCGTCGTGCTCGGCCGCGGCAGCAAGGTCATCGGCGGGACGATCAAGGGAGAGCTGCAAAAGACCGACGTCGAGAAGGTGCTGGTCGATGGCTTCTTCCCCGATTGCGGCCGTGATGAGAAGCCGCGCATGCAGCGCTCGGTGGGCCTGCAGGAAATCGGCCTCCCCTACGCCGCCGATGCAGCGGTAACCAAGCATCTCGCGCAATTCCTGTCGCGCAACGACGAGGTGCTGGCCGAACGTGCCGGCGCCAAGAAGGGACGCAAGAAATCGGCCCAGCCCGCGGTGGTCCTGTTCAACGGCGGCGTGTTCAAGGCCAACCCGCTGCGCGAACGCATGCTCGACGTCCTCGGCAAATGGATCAACCCGAAGGCCGGCGTCCGCGAGTTGCAACGCGCCGACCTTGATCGCGCCGTCGCCGGCGGCGCCGCTTACTACGGCCTGGTGCGGCGCGGCAAGGGCATCCGCATCCGCGGCGGCACGGCACGCTCGTACTACATCGGCATCGAAACCTCGCTCCCCGCCGTCCCGGGCAGTCCGCCGCCGCTCAAGGCGCTCTGCGTCGTCCCGTTCGGCATGGAGGAAGGCACCGAGAGCGACGTCCCCGGCCAGGAGTTCGGCCTGATTGTCGGCGAACCCGCCGAGTTCCGCTTCCTCGGCTCCACGCAACGCCATCACGACGCCGTCGGCAACCTCATCGACGAATGGCACGGCCAGATCGACGAAATGGCCCCCATGGCCGCGACGCTCGAGTCGCCCGGCAAGGAAGGCCGCATGGTGCCGGTGCATCTGCATAGCAAGGTGACCGAGGTCGGCACGCTCGAACTCTGGTGCATCAGCCGCGACGGCAAGCAGAAGTGGAAGCTCGAGTTTAATGTCCGCGAACGCCAGGATGAAGGGGCGGAGCGATCTTGAAGCCCAGGCGTGAGGTATTCCGAACCTCTGGGATTCTACCACTCGCTGCGATCCCCGGGATTCGCGAGTACGCCGGCCCCTGTGCGTCAGTGGCACTCTTTGATATTCGCAGAAGTTTTCGATTGCCGGGCATGTACGAATCTGCCAGACTGACTCCCTACCTCAACTCTGGAGACAGTCCATGGCCGACGATGCGATTCAAGAAGATGATGGGGAAAAGTCACGCCGCAAGAAACGACGGGTCGCGGATGATGACGATGGCGATCGGCCGCGCAGTGTCAAGAAACGCGCCGCGGACGACGGCGGCGTCGGCACGGTGATCCCCTATCGCAATGCACCTGCGTTGATCGGTTACTACTGCGGCGTCTTCGGACTGATCTCCTGCTTTCTCGGCCCCGGTGCGATTTTCGGCGCCGTGCCGCTCATCCTCGGCATCATGGGATTGAAGCGAGCCGGTTCCGACCCGGAAGCTCGCGGCACTGCTCATGCCTGGATCGCCATCATCCTTGGCGCAATCGAGCTACTCGTTGGTTGCGGCGTCAGCGGCTTCTTCATCTTCGGGCTCGCGACGGCGAAACGCTAAGTATTTCGGGTTGAAATGATCGGACATCGCTCTTGGATATTCAACCTCCAAAACACGAAAGCGGTTCGAGCCCCCGCAGTCCAAGGAATAGCGAAAGCGCTGGGGCTCAAAAAAAATGGCAATCTCCTTGTCACGCGCCCCGGTCTTGTGATACCATCTACCAGTGGGTCCAACCACAAGATGCGCTCATTCCCCGCAAGCGGTTTTCACCAGTTTCCGCTCGCCGGGTGCTCTCCGAGAAAAAACAGGCCGTTTCGATCCTGCCGTCAACACTTTGGGGGTTTGCCTCATGCTCGGTATCCGCAGCCTGATATTGACTGGAATTGTCGCGGGACTATTCGCGGCAACTTCGTCGGCGCAGCTGTATGACAGCAAGTCGGTGAAGACCGAACAGACGCCGCTGCCCACGCCGGCCGAGGTGCAGACGCTTTCCGTCAATCCGCCGACCGTCACCCTCAAGGGGCTCGACGACTCGACGCAGCTGGTCGTCACCGCCGCACTCGCCGCGGGCAAGACGCAGGACCTCACCGGTGACGTGAAGTACGAGCTTGCCAACGAGAAGCTCGCGCGCGTCACCAGCAATGGTCGCATCATCCCGCTCGCCAATGGCTCCAGCGAACTCACCATTCGCTATGGCGACAAGGTCGCCAAGCTCACGCTCAAGACCGAGGCGTGCGACATCGATCTGCCGATCAACTTCGGCAATCAGATCGTGCCGATCTTCACCAAGCTTGGTTGCAACGGCGGCGGTTGCCATGGCAAGTCGGGCGGCCAGAACGGCTTCGCCCTGTCGCTGCTTGGCTTCGTCCCGGAACTCGACTACCAGACCCTCGTGAAGGAAAACCGCGGCCGTCGCCTCTTCCCGGCCGCGCCCGATGCGAGCCTGCTCCTCACCAAGGCCACCGGCATCATGGCCCACGCCGGCGGCAAGCGCATGGAAGTCGGCTCGGATGAATACAAGCTCATTCGCCGTTGGATCGCCTCGGGAATGCCGTTCGGTAACGAGAAGGATCCGACCGTCACCAAGATCACCGTCAGCCCCGAACATCGCGTGATGACCCGCAACAACCGTCAGCAGTTCACGGTCATCGCTCACTACTCCGATGGTTCGACGCAGGACGTGACGCAGCGGGCCCAGTACGAGAGCAACGACACCGAAATCGCCGTCGTCGAAGGGGCCGCCCTGGTCCGTTCACTCGGTATGTCGGGCGAGGCCTCGGTCATGGCTCGCTACCAGAGCCAGGTCGCCGTCTTCCGCGCGACCGTCCCGCTCGGCGTCAAGATTCCCGAATACAAGTTTGAGGAACGCACGGTTGTCGACCGGTTCACCAAGAAGAAGTGGGAAGCGCTCGGCATCGTGCCATCGGAACTCTCGAGCGACGAGCAATTCATTCGCCGCGTGTATCTCGATCTCACCGGTTCGCTGCCGAAGCCTGCCGACGTGAAGGCGTTCCTGGCCGACACGAGCAAGGACAAGCGCGATAAGCTGATCGACCGCTTGCTCGAGACGCCGGAATACACCTATCTGTTCGCGAACAAGTGGGCGGACGTGCTGCGTGTCAAGCGCCGCGGCCAGCCCGATCGCGCCGCCGGCACGTTCGCGTTCCATAGCTGGATCCGCGAATCGATCGCCAAGGATAAGCCGTACGACCAGTTCGTGCGTGAAATCCTGGCCGCTACCGGCGACGAATCGCAGGCCCCGCCAACCGTGTGGTACAAGGAACTGCAGGATCCGCAACAATTCGTCGATGACACCGCCCAGGTGTTCCTCGGCCTGCGTATCGCGTGTGCCCAGTGCCATCATCACCCGTACGAAAAGTGGAGCCAGGACGATTACTGGGGCCTGGCCGCCTTCTTCGGCCGCGTCGGTCGCAAGAATGCGCTGGTCCCCGGCGGCGTCGGCAACCAGCAGGCCCAGCGCCAGGTCATCTTCAATCGCCCGACCGGCAATGTCATCAACAAGCGCACCAGCGCTCCCGCCAAGATCCAGCCGCTCGATGGCAACCCGATGGAAATCGCCAGCGACGATGATCCGCGCCAGAAGCTGGTCGACTGGATGTCGTCGAAGGACAACCCGTTCTTCGCCCGCGCCGTCGCCAATCGCTACTGGGCCCACTTCTTCGGCCGTGGCATCGTGGATCCGATCGACGACATGCGCGTGACCAATCCGCCGACCAACCCGGAACTGCTCGACGCGCTCGCCAAAGAGCTAGTCGACAGCAAGTTCAGCCTGAAGCATCTCGTGAAGGTGATCGTCAAGAGCCGGACCTATCAGCTCTCGTCGGCGCCGAACGATTTCAACAAGCATGACAAGCAGAGCTTTGCCCGCTTCTACCCGCGCCGCATGTCGGCCGAGGTGCTCTACGACGCCGTCAGCCAGGTGACTAACACCCCGGCGGCGTTCGGCGGCCTGCCGACCGACAAGCATTCGCCGAACCGGGCGATCATGCTGCCGGACGAAGCGTTCCAGAGCTACTTCCTCGACGTGTTCGGCCGTCCGCAGCGCATCAGCGCCTGCGAATGTGAACGCGTCAGCGAGGCGAACCTTGCCCAGGCCCTGCACCTCTTGAACTCGCAGGAAATCCAGGACAAGCTCACCCGCGGCGGCGCCCGTGCCGACCTGCTTGCCAAGGACAAGCGCACCGACGCTGAGAAGGTAGACGAGCTGTTCATGTGGGCGTTCTCGCGTCTGCCCACCGCCGAGCATCGTCAGGTGGCCCTCGACCACATCGCACGCCACAAGACGAACCCGAAGCTGGCGTACGAGAACCTGCTGTGGGCGCTGTTGAATACGAAGGAATTCGTGTTCAACCAGTAGGAAAGAGTGATTAGTGGCTAGTAAAATCAAGTGGGCCGATTCCAGCTGGGATCGGCCCGCTGCATTTCGTACGATGGCAATGGCGAGCCGTGCCGCGTGAGCGGCCGGGTTACGCCGGTATCACTGTCATAACCCGGCTGCATACGCAGCGCGGCTCGCCAAATGCAAACTCTCCGCGTCAATCTCGGCCCGCGCAGCTACGATATCGCCATCGATGGCGTGTCCAACATCGGCGCCTTCGCGCGCGATCGCACCAAGGGGCGCACGGCACTCGTCGTCACCGATGACAACGCGAAGCCGCATGCAACATTGGTGCAGCAAAGCCTCGACGCCGCCGGCTTTCGCACTTCGCTAGTCATCCGTCCATCCGGCGAAGCGCACAAATCGCTCGCCTCCGCGTCCCAGCTCTACGACGCACTCATCGATCTGCCCGCGGACCGGCGCACGCTGATTGTCGCCGTTGGCGGCGGCGTCATTGGCGACCTCGCCGGCTTCGCCGCCGCCACCTACGCGCGCGGCATCCCGCTCCTCATGGTCCCGACTACGTTGCTATCGATGGTCGACAGTTCCGTCGGCGGCAAGGTCGGCGTTAACCATCCGCGTGCCAAGAACATGATTGGCGCGTTCCACCAGCCCGTCGGCGTCTTCATCGACGTCGCCACGCTCGCCACGCTGCCCGAGCGCGAATATCGCAGCGGCCTCGCGGAAGTCGTCAAGTACGGCGTCATCCTCGATGCCGACTTCTTCGCGTACCTCGAACAGAACGCGTCGGCAATTCTAAAACGCGATCCGGCGGCCGTGCAGCACATCGTGCTGCGCTCATGCGCGCTCAAGGCGATGATCGTCGAGCAGGACGAGCGCGAGGAAACCGACATTCGCGCCAAGCTCAACTACGGCCATACGTTCGCTCACGCCTTCGAGACAGCCGGCGGCTACGGCCAATGGTTGCACGGCGAAGCGGTCGCGGCCGGCATGGTCTGCGCGAGTTTGCTCGCGGAACGTCGGGAACTCATCGGACTCGATTTCGTTGTAGACCAGCACCGGCTGCTGACGACGTTCGCACTACCGACGACGATCGATCGTGCCTGGCCGATCGACGACATGCTGGCGACGATGCGGAAAGACAAGAAAGCCGTCGGCGGCCGGATGCGTTTTATCCTGCCAACGCGGATGGGCGAGGTCGCGCTGTTCGACGATGTGCCGGAAGATGATGTTCGTGCGGTGTTGGCGGCCGTCGTTTAGCCCCGCCTCG
>DASRSQ010000142.1:0-3208 GCA_035656475.1 Gemmataceae bacterium
TCATCAAGACCTTTGCCGGCACCGGCAAGGCGAAAATCACGCTCCGCACCAAGATCGATCGCAGCAAATGCGGCGACGGCGGCCCCGCGGACAAGGCGATCATCGTCGGCGCCCGGGCCGTTTGCGTCGATGGCAAGGGCAACACCTACATCTGCGAGCGCGAAGGCAGTGCCGTCCGCAAGGTCGATGCGAAGGGGTTCGTGACCACCATCGCCGGCACCGGCGAATGGGGCTACAAAGGAGACAAGGGACTCGCGACCGCTGCCGTCTTTGCCGGCCCCAAAGGCATTCGCTGCGACGCGGCTGGCAACATCTATGTCGTCGATTGCGAGAATCATTGTGTCCGCAAGATCGACATCATGACCGGCGCCGTGACGACGTTCGCCGGCGGCCACAAGGGTTCCGGCGGCGACGGCGTGCCCGCGCCGCAGGCCGGCATGGATCGCCCGCATGGCTGCGTCATCGGCGCCGATGGCGTCATGTACATCGCCGACACCAACAATCACCGTGTTCGCAAAGTCGTCCTTGGCAAATGATCCAGGAAAGCCCGGGGATGAGGCGCTCCAAATCCCCGGGATGAAAAAGGAGATCCCATGCGCAAATTATCCGCATTGCTCTTGCTAATCGCCGTCACCACGATCGCCCGCGCCGACGATTGGCCGCAATGGATGGGGCCGAAACGCGACAACGTATGGCGCGAAAAAGGCATCCTCGACAGCTTCCCAAAAGGTGGCCCGAAGGTGCTCTGGCGCGCCGAGGTCGCGCACGGCTACTCCGGCCCCGCCATCGCGGATGGGCTCGTCTTCCTCACCGATTTCGTGGTTGACGCAGACGTGGGGACCAAGGACAACTTCACGCGCACCAAATACGTGGGGAGCGAACGCGTGCTTTGCCTCGACGCCAAAACGGGCAAGCTGAAGTGGAAGCACGAATATCCGTGCACCTACGACGTTTCGTATCCGAACGGCCCGCGCTGCACGCCGAACTATGAAGCCGGCAAGCTCTACACGCTCGGCGCCCAGGGGGACCTTTTCTGCTTCGATGCCAAGAGCGGCAAGGTCAACTGGTCGCTCGATCTCAAGAAACAATATGACGTCAAGGCCCCGCTCTGGGGCTTCGCCGCCCATCCGCTCATCGATGGCAATCGCCTGATCTGCCTGGTTGGCGCCAAGAGCGGCCTCGTCGTCGCCTTCGACAAGACCAATGGCAAGGAAATCTGGAAATCGATCGACACCGGCGAATCCGGCCCCGGCTACAGCCCGCCCTCGATCGTCGAAGCGGCCGGCAAACGTCAGCTCATCATCTGGGAACCGGCCACGCTCAACGGCCTCAATCCCGAAACCGGCGAAGTCTACTGGTCCATCAAGCAGCAAACCGTCAACGGCACCTCCATCATGTCGCCACGCACCCTCGGCAATGACCTCTTCATCGGCGCCTGGCAGAACAAGGGGGGCCTCTACAAGCTCAACGAGAAGAAGCCCGGCATCGCGCTCGCCTGGAAGGGCAAGAACGACACCTCGGTCTATCCCATCAACAACACGCCCTACCTAGAAGACGGCCACATCTACGGCGTCTGCACCGAAGGCGAACTACGCTGCGTCAACATCAAGGACGGCGAACGGCTGTGGGGCACCTTTGAACCGGTGGCCGGCAAGAAGCTCGGCAGCGGCACGGCCCATCTCGTCAAGCACGAGGACCGCTTCTTCATCACCGCCGAGACCGGCGACCTCATCATCGCCAAGCTCAGCCCGAAGGGCTACACCGAGATCAGCCGCTGGCACATGCAAGATCCGACCTGCAAGGCGTTCGGCCGCGACGTCTACTGGAGCCATCCCGCCTTCGCGAATCAATGCATCTTCGCCCGCAATGACCGGGAACTGATCTGCGTGTCGCTGGCCAAGTGATTTGATTGGTCGGTAGAAAGTAATCCAGGCAAATCGGCCCCGCAAGGTGTGCGAGCAATGCGGGGCTGTTTTCATCAACTTCACGGAATCCAGTTTGCATCGCTGGTCACGTTAGCGCAGAACTCCGCCAGCAGTTTGGCAGCGTTGTCCAGATCTTTCAGGCTGACCACCTCGACCGGACTATGCATGTAGCGATTGGGGATGCTAAGCAGTCCTGCAGCGACCCCTTCGCGCGCGAGCTGAATGGCGTTGGCATCGGTGCCGGTCGCCTTCGGGACTCCACGCATTTGCACCGGAATGTTCTGCGCCTTGCTGGCGGCGATCAGGCGTTCGTGAACGTGCGGATTGATGTTGGGGCCGCGGAAGACGACGGGGCCGGCGTTGATCTTGGTCTCGCCGATCTGCTTCTTCTCGTTGCCCGGCGTGTCGGACGCATGGCAAACATCGACCGCGATACCGACTGTGGGATGGATGCCGTAGGCGCTGGTAGTGGCGCCGCGCAGGCCGATCTCCTCTTGCACCGTCGAGACGCAGAACACCGCGGCTTGCAAGGGCCTGCCATGCAGGAGCCGTAGCGTCTCCATGACGGTCCAGACGCCGACCTTGTCATCGAGTCCGGGCGAGGTGAACAGGTTGTTGCGCAGTTCCACGCAAGATAGCTCGACGGTAATGGTGTCGCCGAGCGCGACGAGCGATTCGGCTTCGGCGCGATCCTTGGCGCCGAGGTCAACCCAGATGTCGACGAACTCGGGGATCTTCTTGCGTTCGTCGGCAGTCAGCATGTGCGGCGCCTTGCGCGACACGACCGCGGGGATCGGGCCCGACTTGGCCCAGATGGTGAGTCGTTGCCCGAGCAGGATCGGGATATCCCAGCCTCCCATCGGCTGCACGTAAAGGAATCCGTCGGAGTCGATGTGCTGGACCATGAGGGCAAGCTGATCGCAATGCCCCGCGAGCATGATGCGCGGCGACCCGCCGGGATTGATCGCGGCGATGACATTGCCATGCAGATCGGTCCGCACTTCGTCGGCATAAGGCTTCGCCCAGGTGCGGACCACTTCCTGGATACGTTGCTCGTATCCCGATGGGCTCGGCGTGCCCAGAAGTTGCTTCAGAAACTCGAAAGAGGCATCGTGCATGTGATCTTCCTTTGATAGACAATTGCGTCGAGCAACCGAATCGCGTCGAGACCGCCGAGTCGCGTAGCGACGAATGGACAATAGCCCGGCACTTCAGTGCCGGGTCAGCGGTTGCCGCCTCGTTTAAGTCGCGTAGCGACGATGGAGTCACCGAACAATTGGAGA
>DASRSQ010000143.1:0-2611 GCA_035656475.1 Gemmataceae bacterium
ATACGGCAACATGGCAAGCTCCCGTCCATGAGAACGCGTGAGTCGAAAAACTCCGGTTTTTTCGGCCAGCTGAGCTTACCATAACCGACCCTGAATCGGGAAGTTATTGTTCTGAACGTTCCTAAGCGGCTTCCTGCCCAAGCCGTATCGCGCCGAACAGCTCATCGAAGCCGTCAAAGGCATCTTGCGACAGGCCCAGTAGTCCTTCATGCTTGGGCGTCAAATTCGTCCGAGCCGCGCCCGTCAGGAAGCGGGGCCGCACGACACGCGGCGAGCGAATCCGAAAAGACGGACCAAATGCGCCCGAGCTGCGCCCGCCCCATGACACGCGACCAGCGAATCCGATAGATACAGACCGCTTCCTCACGGGCGCGGCTCGGACGCGTTTGACGCCGTCGTCCGTGAATCCCATTTTCCGGAGGCACCCATGTCCTTTCCCACCGCGCTGCATTCGGTCAGCTACGCCGGCGTCTGGACCGGCCAGGCTCGCCTCGCCCTCGCCGACTTTCTGCGCAAGGCGAAATCGCTCGGCTTCGGCAGCGTCATGCTGATGGCGAAACGGCCGCACCTCTCGGTTCTCGATTTTGACGCCAAGGCCTGCGAGGAACTGCGCGGCCTGCTACGCGATCTCGATCTCAAGATCGCGTGCCTGGCGGGCTACAACGACTTCACCCTCGGCAGCGACCGCCCCGACATCCCCGTGCGCGAGATGCAGACGCTCTATGTGCGCGAGCTGTCGCGCGTCGCCCGGTCGCTGGATTGCTCGCTGATCCGCGTCTTTACCAGCTACGACGATCAACGCACGCCCTACGACCAGCAATGGACCGCGACAGTGGCGTGTCTGAAGGAATGTGCCCGCGAAGCCGCCCGCTTCGGCGTCACGCTCGGCGTGCAGAACCATCACGACACCGCCGTGCACTATGAGACGTTATTCGATCTGCTGGAAGAAATCGCCGAGCCGAACTGCAAGGCGATGTTCGACGCGTGGGCGCCGGCGCTGCACGGCATGGACCTGGAAGCGGCCGTCCTGAAGATGGCGCCGTTTATCGTGCACACGACGGTGGCCGATTACGTGCGTCGCCCGCGCTTCCGCTATCAACCGCCGCTGGTCAACTACACGCGCGAAACCGACTCCATTCGCGCCGTGCCGATGGGGGAAGGTTTCATCGATTATCGCGGCTTCTTCGGCGCCCTGAAAAAGGTGGGCTACCAGGGGGCCGTGGCATACGAGATGTGCTCCTATCTCAAAGGCGGCGGCAGCGAGGCGAATCTCGATCGCTGTGCCCGCACGTTTCTCAAGTACATGACCCAAATCTCCTCTTGACCGATGCGTCCGTTTCGTCTATACGCCGTCGCATCATGAACAGAATATTGCCATGCTTGCTTGCGCCGGCGCTCGTCGCCGGGTTGGGATACTGTCTCTTCGCCCAGGATGTCGATGGGCGCTCGAGCGGCAAGATTCTGCTGCTCAAGAACGGCAGCGTCATGGAAGGGGACATCGACAAGGTCGGCACGCAAATCCGCATTCGCCGGGGCACGAGCGAGATCTTTCTCGGCGCCGACAGTGCGGTCCGCATCTGCACCGACTGGGACGATGCCTACGTTTTCATGCAGACGCTGATCAAGCCGAACAGTGCCGGCGGCCACGTCGCGCTCGCCCGCTGGTGCAACATGCATCACATGGACGATCGTGCCCTGGAGCAGGCCAAGATCGCGCTGGCGTTGCAGCCCGACCACACGGGGGCCCGGCAGATTGTCACGCTGCTGGAGCGAACGCTGAAGCAACCAGCGAGCAAGCCCGCCTTGCCGGCGTCGATCGCTCCGGTGAAGGCGCACGATAACGCTGTCCCGGTCGATGTGACGACGGAAACGTCGGTCGCCTTCACGACGCGCGTGCAGCCGATCCTGATGAATGCCTGTGCTAACTGCCATGCCAGTGGGGCAGGGGGGAAGTTCGTTCTCGAACGCGCCTCCGACGGCAGCAAGAAGGCGGCCACTCAGTTCAACCTCACCGCCGCGCTTGCCTACATCGACCTGGACCGCCCGACAATCAGTCCGCTCTTGACCAAGGCCGTCACGCCCCACGGCGGCTCCGTTGCCGCGCCGATCAAGGACCGCAGCTCGAAGCCATTCGTCGCGATCAAGGACTGGATCGACCTGACCATCGCGCGCAATCCGCAGCTCAAGGAGTACCAGTCACAGCGTAACGGCACTCCGGTGAAGACCAGCGCGCCAGAAGGAAAGAGCAGTTTTGGCTCGCAGCAGCAGCGCTCCGCAGCTCCGACCTACGAGCCGCGACCCGTTGCCGTGCACCGGCCGCAGACGCCGACGGAGCGCGAGTGGTGCGATCCGGACATTTTCAACGACTGGGCCCATCCGCGCGTGCCTCCGCAGCAGACCGCAGCCCGCTGATCCAAGTAAAAAGTTAAAAGGAAAAAGGAAAAAGTGTGGGTCCACTTTTTCCTTTTTCCTTTGTGTGCCAGGTATGGTCTGCTTCAGGAGGTGCGAGTCCTCTGCGGGCGGGGATGGCCCGGACCGCAAGGCTAGGCAAGGGTGTCCGTCGCGAGGCGGAATCTGAAGAAAGCCGATGCCCCCAACTCGGATTCGACGA
>DASRSQ010000144.1:0-6206 GCA_035656475.1 Gemmataceae bacterium
TGGGCTCGGAGTAAATAGATCGGATTAGTGACACTTTAACGCTTTGCGAATGCCGACAAGGTTTTACCAACAAATCCCATAGGCGCGATCCAAACGATTCACGTCCTGCGATGTTTTTCTACGACCGGTACTATCGCTACGATAACTTTTGATCCTACGGTCACTTTATTTTCGGTGACTTTTCTGGGTTTCTTGACTGCCACCATTTCTCCAACTCGCCGATATTAGGCATATTAGTGGTGAGTAAAATCACTCGCTGTCGATCCAACCCCAGCGGGCGTGACCGTCGGGCAGAGAACCGGATCGGCGTGTATTACCAAGGAGAAGGCATGGTGTGCCAACCTCTTCGTCTCGCATTGCTGATTGGCGCCATTACCGCCGTGGCGGTTTCGCCCGTGAGGGCAAGTTTCCGGGCGCCGCGTTGTTGTGACAATCCGTGTGGTCCGTCGACGACGGCCCCGGCGTACCGAACCGTGACCTGCACGGAATGGGTGCGTGAAAACTATACGACCACTCGGACAGTCAACAAGATCGAGTGTCGTACCGAAATGGTCGATTCGTGGCGCTGTGAACGCGTCGCCGTCTGCAAAGACGTCTGCGTCAACGTCACCAAGCGCGTGCCGGTCTGGACCGAACAGTGCCGCAAGGTCTGCCACAAGGTCACCTGCTACGAAGACCGCGTGGTCAACAAGACCTGCTACAAGTACGTCCAGGAAACCTGCATGAAGAAGCAGCTCGTGCGCATGGGCCACTGGGAGTGCCGTGAAGTCCAGCCCCTCTTCGGTGGTGGCGGCGGCCTGTTCAGCGGTCATGGTCACGGCGGCTGCTGCGACAGCGGTTGTGGCAACAACAGCTGCTGCAACGATTCCTGCCGCCCCACCCGCACTCGCAAGGTCTGGGTCCACTGCCCGGAATACCGCGAATGCCCGGTGACGGTCTGCAAGAAGGTTGCCTACTGCGTCCCGACGACCTGCAAGGTCGCCGTCTGCCGCAACGAGTGGCGTGAAGAGAAGGTCAAGGTCTGCACCTACCAGTGCGTGACCGAGCAGTGCATCAAGAAGGTCACCTGCTACGAAACCCGCAAGGTTCCGTGCAAGGTCTGCCGTACGGTCCGCGTCTGCGTGCCGTGCACCGAAACGGTCACCTGCTGCCGTATGGTGCCCCGCACCGTCTGCCGCCAGGTTCCGTGCGCCCCGACGACCTGCTGCAACACCGGCAACAGCTGTGGCAATAGCTGCAACAACAGCTGCTCGACCGACTGCTGCAACAGCGGTGGCTTCTTCAGCCGCCTGCGTAGCCGTGGCGCTTGCTGCGGTCACTCCCGTGACTGCTGCCGCCCGACCTGCTGCAACTAACCTCGATCGACACCTCGTCGGTTGACCCCGATGCCTCGCCACCCCAGTGGCGAGGCATTTTTGTTGCGTCATCGCTTCACGGAAAGACGGGCGCGTTGCCGGACGCCAGGAACATGGTCGCGCCAAGATCGGCTTGACCGAGCGAAACGACGTGACCGTCGCAGAAGAGGACATTGAAGGCGTTCCCGTGCCGATTGCTCGAATAATGCGTGTTGGCGTTATCCGGCCAGGGCCACGGACCGCGTGGCGTTGCCGCCGTCGCGGCATGTGTCGAGTCCGCGCAGCCGGGCGTCTTGCCGTGATCCCAAACGATCATGACGTTGGAAGAACCATTCTCGAGAGTGACGAGCTTCCTGCCGTTCGGTCCGCCGTTCACGTAATTCATGCCGTAGGAAACTTGAAAGGCCTGGCCGCTGACTGGATCGAACCCCTTGGGGCACTTAAAAATGGCAATGTTTTGCTCGACGTACGGCCAGATGAGTCCCGCGGGATAGCCGCCGTTGTTGTAGGTATTATTGCTGTTGGGCGAGCCCTGGGCCGACAGCGTTGAAGAAGGTGCGGGCCGATTGTCGTACGGCGCCCACCACACCTCGCCGGCCCCCGTCCACGTGGTGGCGGACGTCAACCCGTAACAATTCCCATCCATGCCCGGGTAGCTGGTGTCGCACACCCGGTAGCGTGGCAGTCCCTGGTTCGCATCATGATAACCATGAATCGCGATACCGATCTGCCGGAGATTGTTGGTGCACTGCATACGAGCCGCTGCGTCGCGCACCTTCTGCACCGCTGGCACCAGCAGCCCAATCAGAATCGCAATGATCGCAATGACGACCAGCAACTCAATCAACGTGAACGCACGGCGTGTCTTCATCTCGGTGTCGCCAAGCAGCCTGACCGTCAAAACGGGCTTTGGGCGACGAGCGATTATCTTATACAAGATTCATCTGTCATCCCCGCGCTGACTCGTAGCCGGGGCATTTCCTGATCGCAGAGGCATGGTCGCGGTTGCGTAGATTCCGACAATTACGAAGACGCCGAAATGCTCGCCTGCGTTGCCCAACAGCTCTAGGTCCTGAAGAGCGGCGGCTCGGTCCGGTGCAGGCGGAACAACTCAAGCCCAGCGAGAAACCGGAACGCGAGCGCATTGGCAATAGGGTTGAGATCGCCGACACAATCGCCATGAAGGAGCTCACTATGAAAAGGTTGTTGGTTCTGACATTCCTCATGTTCTTGGTTGGCTCGGTCGCCCATACCCAGGACAAAGCCGGCCACCCGGACGAACACGTCGTCGTGAAGGCCGGCTCGATCAAGTGGGGCCCTGCCCCGCCAAGCTTGCCCGCCGGCGCCAAGGCTGCGATCCTGGTCGGCGATCCGACCAAATCCGGCACGCCCTACGTCCTTCGCGTCATGCTCCCCGATGGCTACAAGATCGCGCCCCACTGGCATCCGCACGACGAAAATGCGACCGTCCTGAAAGGCACGCTCCTGATCGGCACGGGGGAAAAGTTCGACGCGTCCAAGATGGAAGAGCTGCCCGCCGGCTCCTACATGCGCATGCCCAAGACCATGCGCCACTTCGCCGCCGCCAAGGGCGAAACCATCCTGCAGCTTCACGGCGTCGGCCCCTTTGCAATCAACTACGTCAACCCAGCCGATGATCCGCGCAAAAAGTGACTGGTCATGCATCTTATAAGTTCGTCCCATCAATAACGCGGTTTTTCGTAGGGTGGGTCGAGCAACGCGAGACCCACCATCGTTTGCAGATGCGACTTGCGCGCCCTGGCCCCGGGGTACCGGGAGGGAGAGGGGAGACCCAGGCAAGCCCACGGGTGAGCGTACTCGCGAACCCGTGGGATCACCAAATAGGAGGGCAACATGAAAATCGTCGTCATCGGCGGCAGCGGCCTCATCGGCAAAAAGACCGTCGCAATCCTGCGCCAGCGCGGCCATGAGGTCGTGCCGGCCTCCCCCTCAACCGGCGTCAACACCGTCACCGGCGAAGGACTGGCGCAAGCACTCGCCGGCGCTCAGGTGGTCGTCGATGTCGCCAACGCTCCCTCGTGGGAGGACGCCGCCGTGCTGGCGTTCTTCGAGAGTTCCGGCCGCAACCTGCTCGCTGCCGAGCAGGCCGCGGGCGTCCGCCATCATGTCGCCCTGTCGGTCGTCGGCACCGACCGCCTGCTCGCCAGCGGCTACTTCCGCGGCAAGATGGCCCAGGAGAATTTGATCAAGTCCTCGCCCATCCCCTACACCATTGTCCGTGCCACGCAGTTCTTCGAATTCACTGGCGGCATCGCCCAAGCCGCAACCGAAGGCCAGACAGTTCGCTTGCCGCCCGCGAAGATGCAACCGATCGCGGCCGACGACGTCGCCGCCGCCATGGCCGACACCGCTCTCGCTGTCCCGCTGAACGGCATCATCGATATTGCCGGCCCCGAGCCGATCCGTCAGGACGCCCTCGTGCGGCAATATCTGACTGCCACCGGCGACAAACGATCGGTCGTCACCGATCCCCAGGCACTCTATTACGGCTTGACGGTGGACGACCGATCTCTGATGCCGGGCGACAACCCACGCCTCGGCCTCACGCGATTTGCAGACTGGCTTGCCGCGAGCAGCGCAAAGCCTCGTAAGGCATGAAGCTCGATTGACAGCTCTGACGGGTTTGGCTGCCCGTGATGAAAAGAGCGCTCACATCTCTCGACTCGGCGCGCGAGCAATGTTACACTTCATCTCCAACTTGCTCACGCGCCAGGAAGGTGTCTATGCGCATGCCAATCGCGGTCATCCTTTTTCTTTTGATTGCACCTGTTACCCTCGCTCAAACCCCGCGGGTCGACCTGCACGGCGACTCTTTACCGATGCACGCCGTCGCTCGCCTCGGCTCAATTCGGCTGTGCTACGCCGACAACGTGCGCGCCATTGGGCAGTCGGGCGATGGCAAGATATTCGCCGTCACCACCACGGATGACCGCAAAGCCGTTGCGGAATTCGTCGACGCCGACACTGGGAAACGCATCGCTCGATGGATCCTTTGGCACGACGAGGAACGCGACGGCTGGACGGTGACGGACCTCCATTTCACGCCGGACAACAAGCACGTCATCTGCAGCTATCGCGATACGCTGGAACTGCGCGAACTGGCTACGGGCAAGCTCGTGCGAAAATATGGGCCCAAGGGGCACGGTAGCTCCATCGCGGTGTCGCCCGATGGCAAA
Source organism: Gemmataceae bacterium (assembly GCA_035656475.1). Classification (GTDB taxonomy): domain Bacteria; phylum Planctomycetota; class Planctomycetia; order Gemmatales; family Gemmataceae; genus SIAQ01. The sequence goes on from DASRSQ010000144.1 coordinate 4,574, forward strand.
CTATTGGCCGCTCAAGTCGCCGATGGATTCGAAACGGCAACTCGGCTTTGGGAAGTCGACACGGGACGCGCGCTCAAGGCGTTTGCCGGCCCAGGAGCGTGGACTCGACTTCAATTCACCCCCGATGGCAAACAGCTCCTCTCGTTCTCCAGGCTACCCGACCGCGGCAAACTCGGCGAACCGATCGGCTTCAGCAGCAGTGGCCCCGCATCGTGTCGCGTTTGGGATGTCGAATCCCGCAAACTGCTCCACGAACGTGCGTTCGAAGCGCTGGATGGAGAGATTGCCTTCCGGCCCGATGGCCGCAACATCGCTGTCCAACAAGAAAATGACAGGGACAAAATCGAGATCCTCAACCTCGCCTCCGCACGCACACAGGTCATCATCAAGGCCAAAGCCTCGCATTTTTGCTTCTCACCCGATGGCAAGTCGATCCTCACCCTCACAGATGTCATCCGCCAATGGAACGCCGCGACGGGAAGACTCGAACGACAGTTCGAGGGGCACCTTCCACCCATGGTAAGAATCCTTGGATTCTCCAGCGACGGCAAGCGCTTGAGCCTCGCCCTCGGCTCCGCGAACGGCAGTGACTGCATGATTCGCCAATGGGATATGGTCACCGGCGCACCGACATTTGCCGACGGCGGACATCAAGACGCAATCACCTGCGTCGCATGGGCCCCCGCGGGCGACTTCATCGCCTCGGGCAGCGTGGACAAGACCGTTCGAGTCTGGAATGCCCACACTGGCAGGCAAATCCAAGTGCTCCGGTGCAACGACGCCGTCACCGCCGTCGCGTGGTCTCCCGACGGCATGACTCTGGCATCCAGCACCGTTGCGGACAACTACCTGTGGAACGTGGCCACGGGCAAAGTCAGCGCCGCATTGCGAGGCGCCCAGGGCCCACTACACTCGCTGGCCTTCAGCGCCGATGGCCAAACCCTGGTTGGCCGATGCAAATCTGCGCCCTTCGAAACCTGCATCTGGGAGCCGGCTCGATCTTTGCTGGCGCGCGCCTGCTACAAGTGTGACGAGAGCGCCAGGGGCAGCTTCGGCATGGTCAGCCAGGACGCTCGCTGGACCCTGACCATGATGCGAGGCAATATCGACGGCTACGATACCGTGCAAATGATGCTGAGCGAATGCGCGACCAACAAGCCCCTTCTCAACACGGTCGCGGCCCCGGTGAATCTCACCACGCTCCATTCCATTTGCCATGCCGCCGCGATCTCCCATGACGGCCGCACCATAGTCGCTGGCTTGGCATCGCAGGACGACGCAAGAGCCTGGTGCGTCGACTATCGCTTTTTTGACCGAATCACCGGCGACGAGTTACTGACGATCAAGGGCGGCTTTGCCACGACCATTTCCTTTTCGCCGGACAACCGTATGGTTGCCGCCGGCCATGGCGGACACGTGGGGCGCGGCTACTATAACGATTCCACCATCTCGCTGCGGAGTTGCCTGGACGGCGCCGAACTGGCCTCGCTGGAGGGCCACGGCGGCATCGTGCGCGCCGTCGCGTTCAGCCCTGACGGCGCCCGGCTTGCCTCGGCGAGTGCCGATCACACGCTGCTGGTCTGGGACGTGACGCCGTTCCGGAAGCCTGCTACTTGCGCACCTGCCACGGGCA
>DASRSQ010000145.1:0-6612 GCA_035656475.1 Gemmataceae bacterium
GATAGCCCGTGATCGCGATTTGATCCGTCGCTGCCTGCAACATGAGCCTGGCGCATGGAACGATTTCGTGGATCGCTTTCTCGGCCTAGTGTATCATGTCGTGCAGCACACCGCCGACATGCGCAGCTATCCCTTGTCGCCGGAAGAGAAGGAAGACGTGGCCGCCCAGGTGCTGCTCAAGATCGTCGAGAACGACTACGCCCCGCTACGCCAGTTTCGCGGCAAGAGCAGCCTGGCCGCGTATCTGACCGTGATCGCCCGTCGCACCTGCGTCAACGAGCTCGCCAATCGCGCCGTGATCAAGGACAAGGAAGGCGCCGGCAAGTCGCATGAGCAGGCCATCACCGTCGCGGAGAAGCCGAACTCTCGGCCGAAGGCCGGCGGGCAGGAACTGCTCGAAGAGGTGGCTAAGCTGCTGAAGAAGCTGCCAAGTCGCGAGCGCGCCGTGGTGCGCCTCTTCTACATCGAAGGCCGCAGCTACGAAGAAATCAGCACCGAGCTAAACATTCCCGTCAACAGTATCGGCGCCATCCTTGCGCGAGCACGCAAGAAGCTGCGCGGCGAAGAGTAGGCATCCGACACACCAACCCGAAGCGCAAGCGAGGGAGCTTACGGCAACTCGTAAGAACCCTCGCTCGCGTTTCGGGTTGGTGTATTACGTGCTTAACGATCCAATCCCATTCGGCTGGCGACGATGCGGCGGGTTTCGCTGGTGATCAGCGGCGCCCAGTTGGTCGTCCATGAGCCGCCGGTGTAGGTCGCGTCCCCCTTGGAGCCGTCGAGACGGAAGGAATCCTTGTCGATAACGATGATCTTCCAGGTCCCGTCGATCGCCTTGCCGCCGCTGACACTTATGATCGCGCCGGTGCTGAGTCCATGGTCCAACGACTTGACGACGATCGGCGTTGTCTTCGAGGTTTCCATGATGTAGCCGTTGTACTTGGCATCCTGGAAGGTGATTGCCCGGCTCAGCAGCAGGTTTTCGATCTCGGGAGGAGTGACGGCGGAGACAACATTCATGGTCGGGGCCATGAGCGCGCCTTGCGTCCACTGGAGGAGGAATTCCTTCAGATCCTTCGCGGCCGGGCCGTCATAGTACTCGATGGCATCTAGCGGGCCCTGACGCTGCTTGATCGGAAGAATGCGATTCATTTCCTGCTGGGCGGTCTCAAGCTCGCTGACGGCGACGTAACGCGCGATCTCTTCGCGCCATTGCGAAGTCGGCCAGAACGCGAGCTGGGCGGCGGCGGCCTCGACGACCTCGCGTTTCGGTTCGATCAGCTCTAGCGGGTACGGGAAGAAGCCGACCTTCGCCGTCAGGGCCGCTCGTTTCTTGAAGGCCTCGCCGTACACGCGCTGTCCCAGCGAGAGGTAACGCTGGTGAATCTCGTAGAGATCCTCCTGCATGCTTGAAATCTGCGCGAATTGCGGGAATTTCAAGGCTGCCTTGACATAGAGCGGCCAGGCGCGATCGTAGTAGCCAAGCAGCGTTTCCGAGGCGACGTATTTGAGACGCTTGCGCTCGGCGAGAAAGATCGCTTTGCGGGCGGCGATGGTCGTTGGGTCGCGTTCCGCTTCTGCCTGGTAGAAGAAGGCGTTGAAGTTCGTCAGCTTGCGGAAGAAATCGCTGTAATAGAGCGTGGAATGCGCCTCCAGGCTTTCACCGAGCTTGCCGACGCGCCATTCGGAACGGATGAGCGTGGGCGGCCCCGAGCCGGGCGCGAGGTTGAGCTCCTTGCGGGCATAGGCGGCTTCGTCTGTCAGTTTCTTGATATCGTCCTGCGTCAGGTAGATGCCGTTCTCGATGCCGAACTCGCGGTATTTCTCGTAGCCCTTGCTCCAGGCGATGCGGGCCTGATATTTCGGATCGTCGCCGACACGCACCACATCGCCCGCGGGGAACCAGTCCGGGATTTCCCAGCCGTCGCCATCGAAATAGCCTTCCGACTCCAACGTTTCGGCGACATAAACCTGTGCCCGGGCCGGATACGTGCGGAACAGGTGCGTCATCATGTGCCGGGGGACGCGATACTTCACCTTGTCGTAATCGGTGATCTCCGGCTTCGCGTCTCGGGTTGGCGGCGGTAACGGCTGCTGGGCGTACTCGTACCACGTCCGGGACACCACGAACACGTCGATGGCTTCCTTCTGCGACATCTCACGCGCCCCTGGATTGGGCCAGTCAATCCCCTGGGGCGACGGCAGGATCGGGAACTGCTCCGTGTCCGGCTTCAGCTCCGATTGCGAAATCGTCTTCGACTTGTCCACCGGCTTGAAGCGATTCGGAATGTCCTGATGATCTTCCAGGAATTTCACGATGCGTTCGGGCTTGTCATACTTGAGCTGTTCGCTCAGACGGCGCACCAGGCGCGGATTCTTGTAGCAAAAGCTGCGAAACTCCTTCATGTCCACGGTGCGTCGCCCGGGTTCCTGTTTCCAGAATTTACTCGGATCGCGCTCGAGCGGATCGACGCAGCTCAGCTCCAGCAGCGAGCGCATGGTCAGGCGTTCGTCGCTGGTGCCGATCTTGAGCTGATAGAAGAAACCCATGTAATGGCGCAGCTCGGGATGGCCGGGGAAGACGATCCGGTCCGTATCGCCCCCGCCGGCTTTCTTCGACGCGCCATGGTTGCGCCGCTCCCCTTCCGCCAGTAACTCCAGGCCGCGGCTGATGTAGTAGTACTTGTCGTGCGGCCGATCGCATTCGACGGCGACGTTGAACGAGATGTTCCAGCTCTGATACAGCCAGGGCGTGATGAAGTACGGCTGCAGCTTGGTGATCGACTTGACGAGCAGCTCGAGCTCGTTGTACTCGCCGCGTTTTTGCTTATCCATGGCCGTGTACCAGAGCATGGTGACGGCCAGGCCGCGCGAACCGGTCAGCATGAGCCGAACCGCGGAACTGGTCAGTTCGACCTCGCCGCGCGCCTCCTCACGTAGCTGGAGACGATAGGCCTGCGGTTCGAGGACAAGCTGGCGATGGATCAGCGACACCGTGAACAGGACGATGATGGCGCCGAAGTAGATCATCTTGCGCTGACGCGCTTTTTGCAACAATGGCGTGGCCATTGGGAATACCTCTGCAAGACCACAGACAATTCACGGCAGGGCGAGGCTCCCGTCGAGCCTGAACTCGCAAGACACTGCACGTAAGACCGGGATTTCTGAAGCTTCGGCTCGGCAGGAGCCTCGCCCTCCCGGTTTCGCCTACAGGCGTCGCCCTCCAGGCAATAACACTAGGACGGATTCGCGATCTCGCGATACTTCATCAGGTAATACGCCACGATAAACCACGGGATGAGGTACGCTGCCAGCGGGAGAATATTGTCCAGCAGCAACACATCGACGATGCCGATGTCGAAGCCATTGGCGACGTATTGCACCAGGTCGTGGCGACCGACGTTCGGGATCAGGTTCATGATACGGCCGATCCACCAGCTGAAGGCGGCATCGACCACGTTGACCAGGGTCTTGGTCGGTGAGTCCTCGAGCTGGCCGGCGATGGGCATGTGGGTGCCGATACGAATGAGCGATTCCGCCGGGCCGCCGCCGTCGACGCGATGCTCCGCGATTTCTTTGAGGTAATCGACGAACAGACCGACGAGGAAGAGGAACATCGTTCCCAGGAAGCTGATGACTGCGCTCAGGTACGTGCTGAGAGCAAGAGCGACGCCAAGAACGAGCATGTGCGTGCACCACATGCCGGCGACTCCCTTGAGGAAATTCTGCCAGAACGGCATCTCATATGCCAGCAGGTAGAAATCCTGGTGGGCGACGCCGACCATCTGGGCTTCATTTGCCATGTCGACGCTCATGAACACGCGCATGGTCGGGACAGTGGCCTTGGGCTCTGCCGCCTGGAGTTGAGCGTGCCTGTCGAGCAATACCTTGAGGAAGCTGGACGGGATGGTGAAGTCCTGGGTATGCTGGTCGGTCACTTGCTCGCCGGTGGCCTGGTAGATGTGATGCGTGGTGAGCAGGTTCTGCTCGATGGCCTCGAGTTCCTCGCGATACTTCTTGTCGACCTCCGCGCGCTCGCTGCCCGATTTCCCCTCGGCGGCCCGGTCGCGGCGCGTGCGGGCTTCCGCCCCCAGCCGCTTGCGATCCTCCTCCAGATTGGTCAGTGCCGCCTGCAGGCTTTGCGGATCCTGCGCCCCATCGGTAAACGTGAAGGTGCAGAAGACGCCTTCCCCTTCCGTCCCCTTGGACAGACGAAAGATGTCGAAGGCGTACTCGAACAGGAGCGGATCGGGACGCTCGGCCAGATCGGCGGGAATGGCGGGGATTTCCCAGATCGCGTACTGCCGCTGCGCGTCGCGCCTGGTCTTGGTCGGGCCCGAGATGTAGCTGCGATAGCCCCATTCGCGCCCCACGCTCTCCGCCTTGTTGGCGTCCTTGGTGCCATAAAAATGCATCCGTCCGTAGATCGGCACACGGGCGCGATAACTCTCCTTGGCCGCGTCTTCGTTCACGCCACGCACCACGTAAATCAGGCTCAGGCTGGAGACCACAAACAGGCCGATGGTCAGCAGCACACCATAGCCAAGGAAGCGGCCGAGCACGATTTCGAATTTCTCGACCGGCTTGGTCACGATCGTGTGAATCGAGTTGTTCTTGACATCGTTCGGAATACTGAACGAGCCGAGGATGCCTGCGGTCAGCAGGAACAAGGGCGTCATCGACCAGAACACGACGCGGACATAGGTGCGCAGCAGGTTTTCCGCCTTGGCAGAAACGAACCAGTCGGCGAACAGGAAGACGAGAGCCATGGCCCCGAAAACCCAAATGACGCGGCCGCGGATGGCTTCCTTCCAACTCAGCCGGGCGATGGCCCAGATGCGGCCCCAGCTGACGCGCGACACCAGGTCGATCGCGATCGGGAGGGCAACGATCACCAACGCAATCGAGCCACCGACCATGAGCATCCAGTCGCCGATGGTGTGTTCGAACTGCGGGCCGGGGCGAGGCAGAACGCGCCACGTCCCCTGGATTCCCATCCAGTTGCCGATCCAGCCCAGGATCACGATCAGATAGAGCACAGCGGGGATGGCGAAGATGTAGCCGAGATAGCTTGAGACCACCTGCAGACCGCCCGGCAAGTTCCAGGCATTCCTCTCGGCGGCATCACGCTGCAACATTCGGCTGATGAGGACGAGAAGGATGCCGAAGGCCGCGACGGCGCCGGCGTTCTGCAGCCAGTCCATCAGCCCGTCCGGCAGATCCTGCCAGGTCATCGGGGCGCGTTCTAATACCAGGCTCGCGAACAACGTCATGGGAGCATCTCAGTATCGCTCGCAGCAAGTGTGGACGGTCATTACGCGGAGCGTGATGAGTACCATCCGCCGCAAGCCAGAAATCACGGCTTGATGTGGGTTTTGGCTTCTTCCTCGCTCTTGGGAGGCGATTTCGATGCAGTCGCGTCGGCGGCGGCATTGGCCGGCGCGGCGGGCTTGGCGTCCGGCATGTAACGGCGGCCAGGATGCGCCTTCGCCTCCTCGATGATCCGTAGGAACAGCGCCTCGAGCGTCGTCGTCGGATGGCCGATGAACTCGATCTTGCCGCCGTGCTTGGCGAGCACCGCTTCCAGGTCGCGCTGCAGCGCGTCATTGAGCTGGACGCCGGTCGCTCGCAGCTCCAGGCGAAGCACGTCTTCGAGCAGGTTCTTGACGCTGTCGAGCTTGCGCAGCTCGCCTTCGCTCAAGATTGCGACGCGATCGCAGATGTCCTGTACGTCTTCCAGGCGATGGCTGCACATGATGATGGTCTTGCCTTCATCGCGCAGCTTGATGATCAGATCCTTCATCCAGCGTGTGCCGAGCGGATCAAGGCCGGACGTCGGCTCGTCGAGGATGACGAGCTCCGGGTCATTGATGAGAGCCTGGGCAAGGCCGATGCGCTGCCGCATGCCCTTGGAGTATTCGCGGAGGATGCGTTTGCGGTCATTCTTGAGGCCGACGGTCTCGATGAGCCGGGCAGCCCGTTCGCGACGCAGCGAGGGTTCCAGCTCGAACAGCCGGCCGTAGAAGTCGAGCGTTTCCTCGGCGTTGAGGAAGCGGTAGAGATACGATTCTTCGGGGAGGTAACCGATGCGTTCGTTCTTGCGGACCTCGCCGGAGGGCATGCCGAAGACCAGGGCATCGCCATCGGTGGGGAAGAGCAGGCCGAGGAGGAGCTTGATGGTCGTAGTCTTGCCCGAGCCGTTGGGGCCGAGCAGGCCGAAGATTTCGCCGCGATAGACTTCCAGGTTAAGGGCGCGGAGGGCGACCTTCTTTTCGCGGCCCCAGAAATCGCGATAGATCTTGGTCAGTTTGCGTGTTTCGACGACTGTTTCTTTGCCGGCCATGCGTTGGCCACCTCTTCGTGTAGGTCTGACGGAACCCGCACTGGCCAGTTTTGTCAGGCCAAAAGCCTGACCTACGCCGACCAATTGCATGGTTCTGATACGTAAGCACGTCCACAATCGTTCGTTGTGGCCTGATTTTTTATGAGAATAGCCATCTTAGGCGAAACGACGTTGATTGCAAGATTTTTGGCCTTGCTGGCGTTTCCGCGGAATCATACAAAAGCAGTCCGAGTTTTAGCGTCCGTTGGAAAATAACTTCCCGGTTGTTT
>DASRSQ010000146.1:0-1535 GCA_035656475.1 Gemmataceae bacterium
GAAGGCGGTGATCCTCAAGCTGCTGCAAGGCAAGATGCCGGCAGCGCGCGGCGATCAGGAGAACTGGTTCGAGCCCTACATGGGCAAACTGGAGCCGCATCTGCGCGACCGCTACCAGAAGATGGCGAAGAACCTGAAGCGCGGGCTCGTGTTCGGGAATCCTCACTCGGTCATTGGGCTTCTTTGCGCGTGTTTCGATTTCGCGCTGAACGACAAGACGATGCTGGATGGCGTCTTCAAGGCGATCCGGAATTCCTTCCGCCTTCCGGGGTCGCGGAAGCTTCTCGATCGCCTGACCGCGGTCAACGACTTCCGCAACACCTATGTCGCCCATCACGAGAAGGAGCTAAACGATAAGGCGCTTGCCGAACGGAATCTCAAGCACTGGGTCGAAACTCTTGTACTGCTCAGAGTCTAGCTGGCATACATACACTCAGCGCACAACTCATCCTAGTAGTCGCGCAAGTGTATCGGCTTGCTCACCGAACTTCTTGGTATTGGCCTTTCGCAGCTTCTCCAGATTCTGCAGCTTCCACTTCAGGCCTGGCAGCTGTTCCAGATGCCGCACGCCAAGCAGCGTCCATTCGGGCTCGGCGACGACTAATGACAATAGGAACCGCCGCTCGGCGCCCGTCAGGCCATGCTGAAGTTCGCGCACCATCCGCTCGCGTGCCGCCAGAAGCGCGTCGAGCTCGACGGGCTCGGCGGTCATCCCCGCGAAATTGTGCTCGAACTCCTGGCGGATGTCGCGAAGCGACGGAAACAGCACCTCGTGGACCGGCCGGTTGTGGCTCGCGAGATAGACGACGAACGCGCGGCGGATGCCCACCGTGATTCCCTCATGCGCGAAGAGCTGCATGATGTCGAACAGATCGCGGGGATGCTGGCGGTCCATCGCAGCGACCAGCTTGCCGCCGTACACGTCTTCAAGTGACACCACTGGGATATCGAGATCCGCTTGCAGCGTGTCGCGCGCATTCTGTGTCAGCGACGCCTTGCGCACCGGATGAACGGTGCCGCGCATGACGAAATTGACCTCGACCTTGACCTCGATGGCCCCCTGCCGCACGAGCAGCTTGGTTTCGCCGGCATCCGCCGAAGCCGGCGCATGCGTTTGGAAGCCCTGCTTCCTCAGGCGTGCAACGGACTGGCGGATGGCTTCGTTGATGCGCTTGAGCGCCTCCTCGCGCGGGAGCGTGTAATCGGGAAACACCAGGTCGAGGTCGACCGACAGCCGCGGCATGTCGCGCACGAACAGGTTGATCGCCGTGCCGCCCTTGAGCGCGAACGTGTCGTCAACGAGCACGAGCGGCGCGACGCGCGTCAGCAATCGGGCGCTGTCCAGATAGACCTGGTTCACGGCTTCAGCACCAAGAGGCCGTCTGCCGAACGCCACACCCACGGCCGGTCGCTGCCCTTGGGCAACTGGGACGGATCGAGCTTGCTGGCCCAGGGCTGGGAGAGCTCGCGGCCGAGCTGCAGGCAGAGGCGCACGGTCTTGACGCTGGTGCAGTGCTTGAGCAGGTCGCGCAGCA
>DASRSQ010000147.1:0-3180 GCA_035656475.1 Gemmataceae bacterium
ACGACAAGGCCCACGGTTTCCAGCGCCGCCAGCATCGCGGCCCGCTCTTCTTGGCTCAATACTGGACGCTCGGGCCCCTTGAGCCGTCGAATGCTTGCATCGCTGTTTAAGCCAACGACGAGCAGGTCCCCGAGCTCTGCCGCCTCCGCGAGATAGTGTATGTGACCGGTATGCAGCAGGTCAAAGCAGCCGTTCGTAAAGACAATCGTCCTGCCTCGGTCGCGATGCTGTTGCACGATCGTGGCGACCGACGCAGCATTCACAACCTTCGCGTGATTGGTCGGCTGCCCCATTGTTGCCGCGCGCAATTCCGACAGGGACACGACGGAGACCCCAATGCGCTCCACTTGCAACCCGGCCGCGAAGTTTGCTAGTTGAACGGCAATCTCTGCCGGCGCTCCTTTTGCCAGGGCCAGTCCAACGGTGGCCAGCACCGTGTCGCCTGCGCCTGTGATATCGTAGACCGCCCGGGCGCGCGTGGGAAACACTGACCCAGTGCCATCTTTCCGGACCATCACGATGCCATCTCGATCCAGCGTCACCAGCACCATTGACAAGTCCCACTCAAGACATAGGTCTTTGCCAATCGCCAGCGCGTCCCCCGGCTCCAAAATCTGTCGCCGCGAAACCAATTGCGTTTCTAGTCGATTGGGCGTCACGGCGGTGGCGCCACGGTATCGCTCGTATTCCGCGGTACGACAGGGATCGACGACAACCGGCACGCCGGCGACGCTGGCTGCTTGAATCAATCGTTGGCAAAGCATGGGAGTGCAGACCCCCTTGCCGTAGTCAGCGATAAGAACTGCATCATAGTCGCCAAGAGGCAGCAATTCTTCACAGAGGCGATTTTCAAGCTCCTCGGGAATCGCGTAGTTTGCCTCCCGATCGACGCGCAACATTTGTTGAGCGTGTTTCCCCGCTGCCCGGCCAAGGAACCGCTCCTTCGTGGTCGTCGCTCGGTCCGCGGTGAACAGCACGTGCCGACAAGTAATACCTGCATTGCCCAATAGCTGTCGCACAGCACGGCCTGCCGCGTCGTCGGCGACCGCGCCAGCACAGTTCACTTCCGCTTCAAGGACCGTGAGTAATTGAGCTACCGCGGCGGCTCCTCCTAGCCGCTCTTCCGTGCGATCGGCTCGCAGCACAATGACCGGTCCCTCGGGGCTCACACGCTCGGCGTCGCCCCATGTATAGCGGTCCAGCATCAAATCGCCGACCACGAGAATTCGAGCTCGTTTTGCGGGGTCGAGCACTGCATCAAGCGACGACATGCTTATCATTCCTGAATTGATCCGTGGCCATGCATGGGCCCGCCGTTGTGGGATGGCGCTGGCAGCCAAGTCCCTCTTGCATCCTCTGCCACGTGTGGCACAAAAGGGCATCGGCCAATCTTCCAACGTCGGTTGACAGGTTGATGTAATGGTCCGCGCCCCAGACCGGATAAAGCTCGCCCGGCTTCTGAAGCATGTCGGCAATCAGCCCAAAGCCATCATTGGGGCCGAGTTGGCTCAGCACGTCGTGGAATAGCCGGGTGTGCTCATAAATGACGTGTCGCCGTAAGGGAAACGGCACGACATTCAGTAAGTGTATCCCCTCCGGCAGTCCGAGCGGCTTGCCCAGAATGCGATCAGCGCCCCGGCCAGCCTCGCGAGAAACCTCGATCATCTGCCGCACGGTCGCCTCGCCCAGATTGCCGAACCAGCGCACGTACATCGCGACATCGGACTCATTCAGGTTGTCCAGCAAAAGATTCGCTACCGGCGTCCCATCGACCAGACCGCATACGTTTACCCAGGCTCGCACGCGTTGCCACACTTCGTGGCCGGCAGATCGCTCGATGGCGAGCTTAAACTGGGCGCTGCCCACACTGATCGAAGCGACGACCAGGACTCGCTCGCGACGGCTCGCTAGCGTGTTCAGTACGAGATTCGCATTGCTGTCGAGCGAACTTGTCGACGACGCTGGAACGATCGCAGTCCCAAACCCGTGGCGCCGCGCCGCTTCCAGCAACTGCTCGCACATTTGCTGGGAAGCAGGGTCGACCTCATAGCCGCCGTTCGGGACCACCAGAAACGCGGCATCGCAGGCGTCCAAGGGTTGCCTTGGCGCGTCGTACCACCGGGCCACCGACTCAATGCACGCTCGATTGACCGGATGGTGCCACGCGCGATCAAACGCCAGGGCCGTGGCAGCGTCAACGCCGTCTGAGCGTTCGATCTCACTAAGAAGTGCCGGTGTAAGCTCTGCTAGCGTTAAATGAGCAAAGCGTCCGGAAATCTCACGGATCAGTTCCCAATCTTCAACGCTGGGAATCGGCAAGGGGCGATGCATGTCCAATGCCCTCGCGACACACTCGTCTGATGGCTTGCCGAACGCGACGTGACGCGGCAACGACACTTCCGAAAGGCTATCGCCGCGCTACGAACAAAGCAAGCAAGTCTACAAAGTGTCGCCCACCGCCGTCCCTTGATTACACGTGCATGTGCGTCTGGCCAAGATGCGAAAGATTTCATGGCGCTCCACGCAGACGCAAGATTAGAAGTTTGCAAGTGAAGTGAATTTCCTTGCGTTCGCGGCAAGCTTTTTGGTACGATGCGTCTTCAATCAGAGTGCGTCGCACTCCATCTTCTTCCGTAGGCACCCGCAGGTTAGGCGCGAGTGATCGGTCGGACTCTTCCCGTTTTCACGAGCGCGGCGCTCTAGCGCCAGGAGGTGGGCCGATGTGGCAACAGGTCTCGCCGAACAATCAACAGCTCCTGCAAACGGCGTACGAAGTGCTCGTCCTGCACGATGCGACGTGGGGTAGCATCCAAGCTCTCAAAGCGTGGATTCAGAAACCGACGGCTAGCCTGTTCTACTTCAATGGAGGCACGTATGAACTGGTCGTCGGCTACCGGTTCAAATTGCCCGAAGGAGAGTGGCGAATCGAGCCGGGCGGAGTTCGCGGAAGTTTCTCGTCGGATGCCATCAATGCGATGGTGCAACAGACCGTTGACTTTATGAGGGCACAACAGACGCGCACTATCTTTGCCCGCTCTTCGCCGCGGGGGCCAAGCGATCCCATCCAAGTCATGCTGAGCGCTGCGGCCGACGGCGCACGACAAAACTCGGCGATTGCCGAGGTCACCATGCAATCGGTTGGAGGGGAACTTCGCTGGGGGGCCGTACTCCGATGACTAG
>DASRSQ010000148.1:0-8776 GCA_035656475.1 Gemmataceae bacterium
TACGGCGTGGCAGCAATATCGCCGTTGGCGCGCGTGGCCAGGGCGTGCCACACGCCCAGGTCGATCGAATTGTTGAAGAATCGCACCGAGCCGTCCCCCATCGAAGCATTTACACCGCTGGGGTGCATGCTGCGGGCCGAGGCCCACACATTGCCGTCCGTCTGATGATTGCTGCCGCAATACAGAGGATGACCTTTGGGAATCGTGGGCCCGCAGCCGGGGATCTGGTCGTTGGTCGTCGAGTTGGGGCCATAGAGGGCCGTGAACGTCGAACCTCCCATACCTCCCCAGGCCCAAACGCCGCGGCCATCGTCCGCATCGTCGTAGCCCACCACTTCACTGATGAAGAGCGTGGTACTGGTGCCGTCTGTGATCTGGGCGATGCGGGTTCCCTGTCCCCAGCCGGCTTTCCAGGTCCCCTTAAGAAACGCCGCATTCACGGTTTGCCTGTTGTAGTTCGGCGTGCCGGAAGGAATGATGACGCCAAAGGCCCCGGCCGTGGTGTAATCGATCTGTCCGGTCGTGGTGTACGCCGAATAGGTTCCTGCGCCGAAGTTGGCGGCGTAGTTTCCTTTATCCAGGTCCTCGAGATTCCAAACGTTGTCGATCTCTGTTTCGATGACGTCGGCGCTGGGGCAGAGCATGAAAGGAAAAATCAAATCGCCGAAATCGCGCCACAACCCGTCTCCCGTTTTGTTACGGTCGCAATCGTCGGGCGCGCTACACTCATTGGTCAGGCAGCCGATCAGTTTGTCGTTCATGGCCGCTTGTTCCATCTGCGGCATGATGTTTGACAGCCAATTGGGTCCTTGGCAATAGACGCCGGTCTGCGTCCCGCCGGTCATCCACAGACCCATCCAACCCTTGGAATTCCAGCCCGGGTTCGGCGAGCAGTGCGGCAGTCCTGGCGGAAACGACTGCATCGTATCGTGATGATTCAACAGCGCGAGTGAAATCTGCTTGAGATTGTTCACGCATTGCGCGCGGCGGGCAGCCTCGCGCGCCATCTGCACGGCGGGCAGAACGAGAGCGATCAGGATGCCGATGATCGCAATCACCACCAGCAGCTCGACAAGCGTGAAACCGCGGCCAGGCGATTGTCTTGCCGGAAATCTACCAGCCATGGCGATGCATTTTCCTCTGACGCGTTGTCGTGTGCTGTGAACCATCATCCGCTTCCCGCCGAATTCTCTGCCGACAAGATCATGCGACGGCGATTGGTCTTACCAACCACTTGCCGCGCTTGGCTTACAGTCCCCAGCACGAACCACCCCAGCAATCGCGACACGATACCGGACGATTGTGAGCGCATGATTAGCGCCACCCAGAGCGAGAAAATAAAAACTCGCTTGAACAATCGACGGCTATCGGCAAGCAGCGAAACGAGTTAGCTACCTAATCGTCGCCACAGCAATCCCACGACCATGCCGATTGCGCAAAGCAGGTAGGAGGCCGGCTCAGGCACCGACGCGGCGTTGGCGGATGCCGCGGCAGGAGCTCCGCCGGTCTGCAGCCAATTGGACGAGATCGAAGCCAGGTCTTGGCTGTTGACGATGCCGTCGCCATTGATGTCGCCGCCCAAGAGACCGACACCGGTTTTCAACCAAGAAGACGACACCACGGCGAGGTCCTGGCTGTTGACGATTCCGTCCAGATTGGCGTCACCGACTTTAATGTTGTTGAACCAATCGCGCAGCGGGCTGAGGTCTTGCACTTCCGTTCCCGCACCGGTCCATTGCGTCGGCCCGCCGTAGCTGCTGCTGGAACCATCGGCATAGTTGGCGATGTTCACGTTTTGATAATTCGACAGCGTGGCACCCGTGCCCGTCGCGAATGCTTCGAGCTTAATGAGCTCTTGCGAGTTGACTCCGCCGGCAGCCCAGCCCGACACAGCCTCGCCCACCGGACCTTCAACGACATTGCCCTGCGCGTCCTTGATCGTGAACTGCCAGTTGTCGTTGTTGACGGTGAACAATCCGGCGGCGTCGGTGCCGATCGCGGAGGTGACGCCACCTGAAGTGATGCTGCCGCTGAAGCTGAAATACTGGAACTGGCCACCGCTCTGTTGACCGGCCCAGACGTTGATATTCCAGTTCGGGCCGGGCTGCATGTTGCCGGTGGCCTGAGCGTAGGGGTTCCAGGCCGTGTTGGAGGAAAAATCAAGAAGCTTCTCCACGCTGGGATCCCCGGTATAGGGCGTGCCGTGCAGCACGCCGAGCCCGTCGATCTGGCCATCTCGTTGCATGCCGCCCTGGCCTGGCAGGTCGCCATCGGGATTGCCGGTCGACGAATCGGGTGTGTTGATCAGGTACCAGGCTTGTTGCGATTCATTGATCGTGATGGCCGTTCCCATCGGGACGCTTTGCCACACCGGGTCGTTGCTGAAGGTGATGACGCCGCTGCCGAAATCCTGAGCGTCCTTGTTGTACGACCAATCAATCTGGTAGCCCTGCAGATTCAGCGTGTTCTTGCCGGGATCGGTCTTGGTAACCAGCAGCTGCATCCAATTCTGACCGTTACCTTCGACGCGGCCGAACGAGTTGTCCGTCTTGCCGGCCGACAAATACTTGCTGCCGCTTACGGCATTCGCCTGATTCAGGATCAGCGCATCGGTCGTGTCTGCCGCGGCATACGAGGCGATCGATGCGAACAGAGCCATGAACACGGTGAGTGCGACAACCTTCTTTTGCATTTCCGACCTTTCTCTAGAATTCCGTCAATCTGATAGCCGGCGTCTAGCCGGGAACGTAGTGCGACGCGATTTGATCCGGCGAAAGGGCCTTGTACGTCTAATGCTCGCCCCCACGGCGGCGGCCCAAGAAAAATGGCGGTCGCACTCTACCGGCGCTGCGCTAGGATCGCGCTAGCAGATTGTTAGAAGAGCGTTAGTTTAAGGCGCGCCGCATTGAGCGAGAATGCAAACGAGGGGTGCGTCGAGCGGCCATGCAGATTTCATCTGTTTTTCATCCGACGCTCATCTGTCTCAAACATTGTCCCGCTATCTTCCCGCCACGTTGAGCGTGCTTGCAGCGGTGTCATGAAACCTCGCCGCTCGCGCAAGATCCGGCAGCAGTTGCCGCGAATCGCGCACGCTTGATCTTTTTGGGCCATGGTGACGCTAGCCAACGAATCTCCAATTCGTCTGAGCCTTCTTTCGCGTCGCTAAGTTTGCGCACCCGGGCGTAATGCCCGGCCCTCGTTCGCGCCCTTCTTAGCCCCTTTTGTTGTTTTCGTCGCGAGACCCGACGCGTACGCGTCCATGGTCCGCACATTTGCCGCTTTTGAAATTTCTTACTTTGAGGAGTTGAGCCAATGCGTGTTCGTATCTCGAAAATTGCAGGGATTGTAGCTCTCGGTCTTCTTCCTTCGGTTGCTCAAGCCGCTCCCTTCACGGCGGGCGACCTGGTCGTCGAGCAAATCGGCGACGGCACGACCAGCCTGACCAGCGCCGCGGCGCCGGTCTTCGTCAACGAATACACGCCGACGGGCACGCTCGTTCAGTCGATTCCCATGCCGACTGCCGTCAACGGCTCGAATCTGCGCTTGACCGACAGCGGCAGCGCGACCTCGGACGGCTATCTGAATCTCTCGGCGGACGGAAAATATCTGACCCTGACCGGCTATAACGCCGCCGTCGGCACGGCCAGCGTCGCCAGCACCAGCACCACGGGCGGATCGGCCACGGTCCGCGTCGTCGGCGTCATCAACTCGAATGCAAACGTCGACACCACAACCTCGTTGACCTCCTACAGCGGCAACAACATCCGCAGCGCGGTCACGAGCAACGGCACGGATATCTGGACCTCGGGCGCTGGCACCCCCGGCGGCATCATCGCCACCACGCTCGGCGCGAGCGGCGCCGGTACGGCCTTGAGCACCACGGTCACCAACACGCGCGTCGTGGGGATCTTTGGCGGTCAACTGTATGCCACCAGTGGTTCGGGCTCCAACAAGGGCGTGAATACCGTCGGCACGGGGCTCCCCACCAGCAGTGGCACGCCCTTCGCGCTCGGTCCCGCGTCGGCTAGCCCCTACGGAATGTTCTTGACGCAGCTGAATCCCGCGAGCCCGGGTTTCGACACCGCTTACGTTGCTGACGATGGTGTGGGCATCGAGAAGTTCTCGCTCGTCTCCGGTAGCTGGGTTGCCAGTGGTGTCATCGGCACTGCGAGCGATGCCTACCGCGGTCTGACCGGCAGCGTCACCGCCAACGGCGTGCAACTCTACGCCACCCGCCAGGGCGGAAGCAGCCAAGGTGTCGTCAGCTTGCTCGACACCTCGGGTTACAACTCCACGATCACGGGTTCGCCGAGCTTGATCGTCGCCCTGAGCACCAACGAGGCCTTCCGCGGCATTGCTTATGCCCCCACGCCCGAGCCGGGCACTTTCGTGCTCGGCGGCATGGGCCTGGGCCTGCTGCTCGTGGCTCGCCGCCTCCGCGGTAAGTTGGCCAGCCGCTAAGCGCGCGACGGCGAATCTTGATGAGCGTGCACTCGATCCCCCTGCAAGGAGCGCTTGCAGGGGGATCTTTTTTTCGGCTAAATCGTCATGCTAGTGCGAATGTGCTCGCCGACAATTGAAGACCCACTAGGGCCTCGGGTAGAATGGCCCCCGGCCGAAGTAAATTCGGCGCACTCGCTGCTTGCATTGCGCGAAACGAACACGATCCTCACGGAATCCTAACAATCCCATGCTACGCATGATGCCCGGGATCACCGGCCACCAACCGACGAGTGTCGCAATGTCACGAGAGCGAGTCCTTGTTGTCGACGACGAGCAGGACCTTCTCGAATTGGTCAGCTACAACCTGAACAAGGAAGGCTATCGCGTCGTGGGCGTCGCGTCCGGCGAAGAAGCTTTGACTGCCGCGCGCCGCGACGTGCCCGACCTGATCTTGCTCGACCTGCTGCTACCGACGGTCGATGGCCTGGAAGTTTGCCGCCGCCTGAAGGCCGATCCGCGCACGCAGCACATCCCCGTGTTGATGCTCACCGCCAAAAGCGAAGAAGCAGACGTGGTGACCGGCCTGGAGCTGGGCGCCGAGGATTACGTCACCAAGCCCTTCAGTCCGCGGGTGCTCGTGGCGCGGGTGAAGGCTGTTCTGCGTCGCCGCTCCAAGGAATCGGCCGATGACGAGGGGGCGGTGACCGTGCACGACCTCGTAATTCATCCCGGCTGGCACGAAGTGCTGCTAGCTGGCAAACCGGTCGACCTGACCTTCACCGAGTTTCGGTTGCTGCACTTTCTGGCCCGCAAGCCCGGCTGGGCTTTCACCCGCGGGCAGATCGTCGATGCCGTCAAGGGCGAAGACTATCCGGTCACCGAGCGATCGGTCGACGTGCAGGTCGCCGGCCTGCGAAAGAAATTGGGCGATCACGGCGACTACATCGAAACGGTCCGTGGCATCGGCTATCGCTTCAAGGGGTAGTGGATGGCCCGCAAGCGTTTGCTGTGGCAGCTCTATCCGTCCTACGTTCTGGTTGCCGGCATCTCGCTGGTTTGCGTTGGCTGGTATGCCGCGCACCTGTTGGAGCAGGAACACGTTGCCGGGCTGGAAAGAGAATTGCGTCTCGCCGCGCAAGTGCTTGACGAGCACGTCGGCCGGACACTCGCCCCAGAAGATACGGATCGGCTGCAAACGCTTGCAGACGGGATCACTGCGGGCACCGATATCAACCTCGTCGTGCAGGATGCCGGGGGCAAGGCCATCGTTCAATCGGGGCGGCATGCCACCGATCTCCCTACCGGAACGCGCCGCGGAGAAAACGACGTCGTCTTGCGCGCAAAGATTCTTCGCGCTGAAGAAGAACTGGGGACGATGATCGGTTGGGTGCCCGCCGTGGCGGTTCAAACGGCCACCCGGCGCCTGCAATTCACGCTGCTTGGCGCGGGCATTGTTCTGGCTTCATTGGCGGCCTTGTTCTGCCTGTTGGTCGCCCGGCAAGTAAGCCGCCCGTTCGAGGAAATCCGGGACGTCGCCGCGCGATTCGCCCGTGGCGATCTGGCGTATAAGCTTTCCGCCAGTGGATCGGAAGAGATGACCGGGCTGGCCGGCGCCCTGAACCAGATGGCCTCGCAGTTGCAGGAACGATTGCAAACCATCGTTCGCCAGACCACCGAGCAGCAAGTCGTGCTCTCGAGCATGGTCGAAGGGGTGCTGGCCATCGATGCCGGGCAACGCGTGATCACGATCAACCAGGCCGCGGCCGAGCTGGTCGGCAATACGCTGACCCACCCGCTGGGTCGAAACCTGCACGAAGTGGTGCGCAATCCCGACCTGCGTCGTTTTGCCGACCGGGTGCTGGCCAGCAATCAGTCGATCGAGGACGACGTCGTGCTGCACGGCGATCCCGATCGCGTGCTCCAAATCCGCGGCACGGCATTGCGCGATCAACAGAATCGCGACGGTATCGGCGCCGTGATCGTCATGAGCGACGTGACACACTTCCGCCGCCTGGAAACGATCCGCCGCGATTTCGTGGCCAATGTATCCCACGAATTGAAAACGCCCATCACTTCGATCAAGGGCTTTGTCGAGACGTTGCTCGACGGCGCTTTGGCAAACCCCGAAGACGCCGAGCGTTTTTTGCGCATCGTGGCGACGCAGGCCGATCGCTTGAACGCGATCATTGAAGACCTGCTCGCGCTATCCAAGATCGAACAGAGCGAGCGCGCCGTGGACCTGGTCGTCGAAGAGGTCGCGATCCGCGACGTGCTCGAGGCCGTGCTCTACGACTGCCAGACGAAGGCGGCCCAGCGCGAAATTCAAGTTCGCGTCGACTGCGAAGATTCGCTGATGGCACGCATCAATGCCCCGTTGTTGGAACAAGCCGTCACCAACCTGCTGGATAATGCGCTCAAATACAGCGAGCCGGGCTCAGAGGTTCTGATCACCGCCGTTGAGAACGACAGCGAAGTCACGATCGCCGTCAGCGACCACGGTTGTGGCATCGACGACGAGCATCTGCCCCGCCTGTTCGAACGCTTCTACCGCGTCGATAAAGCGCGCAGCCGCAAATTGGGGGGCACGGGGCTGGGGCTGGCCATCGTCAAACACATCGTGCAAGCCCACCAGGGACGCGTCACGGTCGACAGTACTCCGGGGGTGGGGAGTGTCTTCCGCATCCACTTGCCGCTCTCAGCGGCCCCCCGTGAAACAACGGGTGCCATCGCGTGATGCGGCAGCCGCCGGGCCTTCGACGGATACCGCGAACTATGGGGTGATTTGCGTGATTCGCTAACCAAATCCTAACAATCGCCCCCTACAATGCGTCGCGCCCGCCCTGGAACCCTTCGCCACGCCGGCCCCTTGCGGCCCGAGACCGTTTCTATGTTGCCCAAGTGTCATTCCGCGCTCCTGCTATCGGCGCTAGCCTGCTGGGCTCCCGTCCTTGCGCTGGTCGTGGTCGTTCGTCCCGCTGCGGTCCGCGCGGACGACTCGTCCCAGCAGCGTAAGGCGGTGGACCAGGCCGCAACGAAAGCGCCGTCGGCCGCGGCCGAGCCCGCGCTTGCCGACTACAAAGCGACGTCAGGCGTTTCGGGATCGATCAAGAGCGTCGGCTCCGACACGATGAACAACCTCATGACGCTGTGGACCGAAGGGTTCAAGCGCCATTATCCCGACGTGCGGGCCGAGGTCGAAGGCAAAGGATCGTCGACCGCGCCCCCAGCACTGATCGCGGGTACGGCGACGTTCGGGCCCATGAGCCGTGACATGAAGGCCAGCGAGATTGACGCCTTCGACGCCAAGTACGGTTACAAACCGGTGCTGCTGCCGGCCGCCATCGACATGCTGGCCGTATATGTCCATCGTGACAACCCGATTCAGCAATTGTCGCTGGGCCAGCTTGATGCGATCTATTCGCAGCACCGCAAGAGCGGCTTTCGACGCAGCGTCCGCACCTGGGGCGATCTGGGCCTGACCGACGCATGGAAGAACCGCACGATCAGCGCCTACGGGCGGAATGCGGCATCGGGCACATACGCCTACTTCAAGGAAAATGCACTCTTCGGCGGCGACTATCGCGAATCGGTCATCGAGCTGCCGGGCAGCTCCTCGGTCGTGCAGTCCGTTGCCGGCGACCTTTACGCGATCGGTTATAGCGGCATTGGCTTTGCAACCGCGGGCGTGCGAGCCGTTCCCTTGGCGATTGACACATCTTCCAAGGCTGTGCCGCCCGAGCCGCAGTTTGCGCTGACAGGCGATTATCCGCTGGCACGATTTCTGTGGATTGCCGTGAATTACAAGCCCGGCTCAACGCTGGATCCCTTGCGAGGAGAGTTCATCAAGTACGTATTCAGCGCCGCGGGGCAAAGCGACGTTGTCAGGGACGGCTATTATCCGGTGAGCGCTTCGGTGGCCGCCAGGGCGCTTGCGAGCGTTGGGATTCGCATGCCCGACAGTGGCGCCGATCGGTGACAACCGTCCATGTGGTAGCGCGATGAGTCATGCCAAAACATTCACCGGTCGGCCGCGGCATCGGCAGACGCGACGTAGCGTGAGGATCGTCGATCGCGTCGCGCGCACGCTGATCGCGCTGGGCGGTATCGGCACGGTGATCGCAGTTTCCACGGTCTGTATCTTCCTGGTATGCGTCGCGGTGCCGCTGTTTCTGCCGGCCAGCTATTCGCCCGTCAAACGGGGGCCGCTGTCGCCTGCCATTGCCGATTGTCTGCATTTCGAAATTGACGAGTACCGGGTCCTCGGCTGGGCAATGTCAGCCGAGGCAACGCTGCGAGCGTTCCGGTTGGACACGGGGGACGTCATCCACGAGCA
>DASRSQ010000149.1:0-8990 GCA_035656475.1 Gemmataceae bacterium
AGCGAGGCCCACCAGTCCCCGCGCGGGTTCTGGTGGGCCTCGCTGCGCTCGACCCGCTCTACATCATAGGTCCCACCATGCAACGCATCACCCGCGAACAGGCCCGCAAATACGCCTTCGACTGGCGCGACGAACCGCTGCTGCACGTCAAGCCGGGCGAGACGTTCGAGCTTGAAACGTACGACGCCAGCACCGGCTACTTCAAGACCGAGGCCGACAAGGCGATTCCCGGCAAACGCCCCGGCTTCGATCGCGTGCCGCCGCTTGCCAATCCGATTGCCGGTCCCATCTTCCTCGATGGCGCCCAGCGCGGCGACATGCTCGTCATCACGCTCGAATCGATCACCGTCGATGACTACTCCTGGATCGCCATCGGCCCACGCCGCGGCCCGCTCGGCGAATCGACGCGCTGGCCCGAACTCTCCGGCGATTACACCACCAAGGTCTTCAAACACACCCCCGGCCCATCCGGCACCACGCGCGACGGCACGCTCCACTTCAACAACAAGATCTCCTGGCCGATCACGCCGTTCGTCGGCACGCTCGGCGTCGCCCCCGATCGCGAAGTCACCACCAGCCTCGACGGTCAAGGCGAATGGGGCGGCAATCTCGATATCCGCGACGTTGCCCCCGGCAATCGCATCTTCCTCCCGATCCACCACGAAGGCGCCCTCTTCTATCTCGGCGACGTTCACGCCTCCCAGGGCGACACCGAATTCACCGGCACCGCCGCCGAGACGAAGGCGACCGTGCGCGTGAAGCTGGAACTGGTGAAGGGGAAACGAATCCCATGGATGCGCATCGAGAAGCCGGACGCCCTGATCGCGATTAACGCGAGCCGACCGCTCGAAGTCGCTGTCGAGACCGCGACGTTTCAACTGATGGACTGGCTGATCACGGAATACGGCTTTTCACCTACGGACGCGTATTGCCTGGTCAGCACCTGTCCCGACTTCCGCATCAACGTGTATCAGATGTGCAAGATTGGCAAGCTCAGCTTCGTCGCCGGTGCGGAGATTCCGAAGCGCTATATCGTGGCATAAGAGGATCGAGGGCGTAGGCGACGCGTGTGGGAGGTTCGCCATGTCCGAGCGATGCGCGAAATGCGGAGAGATGCTGGTGACGCCGCTGCCCGCGGCGTGTCCTGCATGCAAGGAAGCGGTTGCCGGGACTGCGATTACCGAAGCGCCGATCTCGATGAGCGAGCGCCCGATTTCTACCAGCGAACCTGAAGAAATCCGCGACATTGCAAAGCCAGAGGCCATGGGGCCGCCTTGTCCCGGCTGGCTACTTGTCGGCCTGTCCACCTTGCTTTGCGGAGGGCAGGGAGCGTTGGCAGGACTTGGCAGGACCGGCAAGTTCGACTTTCGCTCGGACCAATCTTACCTGGTTGGCGTGGCAGTCGGTCTCGCAATCGGCCTTGTGCTCGCGATCGATCATTGGCGATTTCGGAAGGAGCTCAACCGGACGCGGGCCGTCGCGGATGATGGGACGCCGGTGGCCCCGGCCGCGCTGCCGTCCGAGGCGATTCCCGTTGCGATGCTGATTCTGCCCATTCTCGCCGCCTTCGTCATGTGGGCCGGGCCTCCGCTGCCGGTGAATGCCACGGTAATCGAGTTCGCAGGTCCCATTGCCATGATCGGCACTTCCGTGCTGGGCTACTTCAGCATTCGGCAAATCGCGCTCTATGCCCAGCGCTCGCAAGCGCACACGGGAGCGCTGAGCAGTCCGGCGTTCATGTATCTTGCGATGCTCGCGTTGTGGCTGATTTGCTATCCCGTCCACTTCGTGATTCGCGCCCGCATGGGTGGCCGCAATCTTGTGATCCCAGGCCTCATCGCGACCGGCGTTTATTGTCTGCAGATCTTTCAGCCGCTATTCGTGGAACCCGAGTTGCCGGGCGTGGACAATTCCGAAGTGCGCAGCCTGCTGAAGCAGCTTGTGGAACAGGATGCCCAGCAGCGTCCCGCGACGATCAAGAACACGACCGAAGTTTCTTTCGATGCGGCATTGCAAAAGCGGGTTGGACGCTGCCTGGTGGCGACGAAGAAGCAAGAAGAGGAATTCACCTTCACGATCACCTGGCAGAAGCGCGCCGCCGACCTTTGGCAAGTTACGTTATTGCCGCAGCTCCCGCCCGTGGATGCCCCGGAGGTGACAAACGTCCTTCGCGATCTCCTGGCCGGGGCAGGGCACAATCAGGTGATGTTTCGCAATCCAGTTCAGGAAACCTTTGATTCGGCCAAGCAGATTCGCATCGGTAGGGTCACCGCGGTACTCGCCAAGGGCGAGGCACCCGTTCGCTTCCGTCTCGACTGGGAAAGTCGCGACAAAGGCGCCTATCTGGTCAACATCATTCCCTGAGCAATCCTAGCGCAAACTGCGATGTTGCCGCAATGCCGCCAAGGTGCGCGCGAATTCCGGAGGCAACGGCGCCTCGATCGCGACCACCTCCTGCGTGCGCGGATGGATCAGGCGCAATCGCTGCGCGTGCAAGGCCTGGCGCGGCAAGAGCACTTCATCGCGATCCGCCGGCACGTTCGGCGTCAGGTCCGACAGGCGAAATGCGTCGCGGCCGCTGTAGGTCTTGTCCGCCAGCACCGGGCAGCCGATGCACGCCAGATGCACCCGGATCTGGTGCGTGCGGCCCGTGCGCGGCTGGCAGCGCACGAACGTGTAGCCGCGAAATCGCTCTTGCACTTCGTAGTACGTGCACGCCTCCTTGCCGAGCTCCTCATTGTCGGTCGCGATCATCTTGATGCGGTCGTGCGGATGGTGGGCGATGCGTTTCTCGACGTAGTCGCTGTCGCGGTCGAGCACGCCCTGCGTGATGGCGATGTATTCCTTGAAGATCTTGCGTGTCTCGAACTGCATGCCGAGATCGCGATGCGTCCGCTCCTCCTTGGCGACGAGGATGGCGCCGGAGGTATCGCGGTCGAGGCGATGGACGATGCCGGGCCGATAATCGCCGTTCAGCTTGGAAAGATGCTGGAAGCGAAAGGCGAGAGCATTGACGAGGGTGCCGGTCCAGTTCCCCCGGGCGGGATGCACGACCATGTCGAACGGCTTGTTGACGACGGCGAAGTACTCGTCCTCATAGAGGATGTCGCGCGGACTGTCCTCGGGAACCGGATCGGGCCGCGCCGGCGTCGGCAGCCAGATACAGACGCGATCTCCCTGCTTGACGCGCGCGCTGCGCTTGGTCGGGAGTTCGTTGATGGTGACGCTGTCGGATTCGATCGCCTTTTGGATGATCGAACGGCTGAAATCGGGGAATTGCAGGACAAGGTAGTGATCGAGCCGCATGCCCGCGGTCTTCATTTGCACGGTCAAATCGACAGCGCGGCCCACGCCCGGAATCGGCTGGACTTCGTCAAGTTCGTCATCGTCATCAAGAAGGTCGTCAGACACGTGATGGGTAAACTCGAAATACGAGATCGGAAATCACGCATTTCGCAGACGCGGGGAAGTCTTCGCGCGTTGACAAGCCCGCGCACGCCTGCGGCGTTGCGGCAAAACGGTCGTTTGATCGGATCTTCTACTTGCTCTTCTCAGCCTTCTCGGCTTTTCCCTTGAGCATGGGGAAATCCGGATGGACGAAGTTCGGGGGCAACTGCTGGGCGCCGGGAACTTTCAGCAGCTGTTGCAGCTCCACATAAACGTTTTCAAGCTCCTTGAGCTTGCCCTTGTTGTTCAGGATCTCCAGCCGTTTCTGGGCGAACTTCGCCTCGGCGGATTCTTTTTCGCCGCCGTACTTGTCGACGACGACCTGATAGGACTCCTTGGCGCGGGCCAGGCGGGCGGTATCCTGCACAGAGCGCGTTTCCTCTACGACGGCGATGCCGAGTAGTGCCTGCGGTTCGAAGATGGGATCATCCTTGCATTCTTCCGCAAGTTGTGCGTAGAGTTTCCCTGCTTCCCCCAGCCGATTCATGGAACCGGCCGGATCGATGCCGATCATGCGCACGCCCATATCCCAGTAGAAGAGCCAGGCGATCTGAAAGCGTGCTGCCCTGCCCGCTTTGCTGTTTTCCATTTGGGCAAGCTGTTCGAGATTCCCGCGAGCGCCGTCGTCGAACAGCGCCCACCGCATCGAGGTCTCTTGCTTGCTCACCGAGTACCAGCGCATGCCAAGCCAGACAGCGACGATCAGGACCGCGGCGGCGATGAAGTACAACAACACGCTGCGGCGCGAACTTCCTTTGACGCGCTGCATGGCGTCGCCAACACGGTCGGCGAGCGTGTTGGTCTCGAGTTCCTTGCGATGTTCCGCCTTCATGGTTGCGGACGCTCCTGTCGTCAGAAGGGGCTCGGAGTATTCTTGCTCCGATGCATTTATTGATCTTAGGAGTGCACTTGATGAAGGTCAAGCTACTCATTGCGCGCTAACCGGAATCAGGAAACTCAGGTGCAACTCGCAATGCCGGCAGTGAAGCTGATCCCATTGCTCGCGCGTCAGCACTCCCAGAAACGGGCTTGAATGACGTTGCGACTCCGCCTTCAGCCGGGCGATCGCCGCGCGGATGGTCAGCAGCCCCTCCTCCCACGAAACGTCACCCGCCGGAATCAATCGCGCCGCGAAATCGCCCGACAGCTTGAAGCCGGCGGGCATGGCATTGCGCAAGAAGCGATTCTTGATCAGCCAGCCCATGACCCGAATGTACCACGGGCCTTTCAGCGGCGCGCCATCCAGGCACCAGACCATCGGCACCGTCAGGTGCTTGAGGACCTGCCCCGACGACCAGTTGCCCAGCGTCGTGATTGGCCCCTGGTTCAAGCGATCGAGGTCGGCGAGGACGTCATCAAGCGATTGGAACTTGAGCGTGCGTC
The DNA here is from genome assembly GCA_035656475.1 of Gemmataceae bacterium. GTDB lineage: Bacteria > Planctomycetota > Planctomycetia > Gemmatales > Gemmataceae > SIAQ01. The sequence goes on from DASRSQ010000149.1 coordinate 4,831, forward strand.
GCCCTTCGACCTTGGCGGTATCAATCGACATGACCTGCCCTCCGAATGTCGAGAGCGTTTGCCCAGATCCGGCTATCGTTCGTTGTACTTCTTGGAGAGCGCACGGCCACAAGTGCCAGGCCTCGTGGCTGAATGGTTGAATTGAGTTCAATGGACTGGCCGCTCGAACCGAGATACAATGCGATGGCTGGATTCTCCCGCCTCGGAGGGGTGGCAGAGCGGCCGATTGCACCGGTCTTGAAAACCGGAGACGGGGAAACCCGTCCGCGAGTTCGAATCTCGCCCCCTCCGCTTCGCAATCTAATGCAGTCTGGTGCAGAGTGGTGCAAGAAACCCCGTCTTTGTCGGGGTTTTTTGCGTTCACTGGCTGGCCACCCGATATGAGTTCGTTGCCGTTTTCAGTGCAATCTGGTGCAATCTGCAACTCGGTCGATGCGGGCAGAACGGCACCTATTTCGGCACCTCTCGGCACCACTGTCGGCACCTTTTTCTGCCCGTCTGTCCCAGTCGCCTGTAGAGCGGACTCGCACTGCTCCTTCTCGTCGAACCCCGCGATAGGCGGCAAGGACGCCAGCGCCGACGCCTGGTCGTGGACCGTCAGCGAGGTGTAGATGTTCATCGTGAGGTCGATGGTCGAATGTCGGGCGAGTGCCTGCGCGGCCTTCGGCGAGACGCCGGACCGAACCATGTTGGTGACAAACGTGTGCCTCAACGCGTGAAAATCGGCATACCGGCCGTCCTCGTCCTTGTAGGCCAGGAAGCTCGAGTCTTTGCGACGCTTCAATTCTTCCTCGTCCTCTCCACCCTGCTCGATCCAGGCATTACGTGCCCGCTCAAGGTCAGCTTGGAGCATTGCTCCGGCTTTCTTCGCTGCGGCCCAATTCCCCGGCCAGACTGGATGGCCATCCACCTTCGCTGCCAGCCAGGGCCTGAGCAGCGCGACCAGGCTCTCGTGGAGCGGCAGCACATCCTGTCGCCGATGCTTTGAATACGCCGCCTCGACTGTCACCGTTGGATTCATCCCATCCATTTCAAAGCTGCTTCTTGTCAGGCTCGCGAGCTCGCTCGCTCTCAGCCCGGTGTAGGCGGCCAGGGCATACAGCATCGCGCGGTCGACGCCTTGCATGCGCCGCACAACCGGGCCGGTGTTCGCGGCGTGCAGGACCGCGGCCAGTTCCTGCTCGGAGAGAGGGCGCCGGTCGTGCCGGCGGTCGGTGGAGACGTTCATCATCGACATATGCGCGAGCGGGTCGTCCGACGAGCGGCGGTCTCTGACGAGCCAGCGCGTGAACTGCTTGATGGCGCGGAGGTAGTGGTTGCTCGTCTGGATGCTCCTATTCTCCTTGCCGCGCAGGTCCGCCAGGTAGGACTGGACCCGGCTGGCCGAGAGGTCCCCTACGAACGCGGATTTGCAGGCAGCGATGATGCGCCGGCAGCGCACGGCGACGAGCTTGACCTGCGCGGGGCCGTTGCCCTTGGCCGTCAGGTGCTTCTCGAAATCATCGAGGTGCTCGGCGATTGGCCGCTTGCGGTGTTCGTCGAAGCGGTCGATGATGCCGGCTGCCCGCTGCTCGGCCTTCCGGATCAGCTCGTTCAGCATTGCCTGGGCAGCGGTCTTGTCGGCCGCGAGCGGAACGCGCTTCTCGGCGCCGAATTCGTCGCGGAACCGCCCCCACCACTTTCGCGACTTCGCCTTCACCTTTTTGCCGGTCTTTGGGTCGGTCACCAGGATCGGCTTCTTGTACAAATTGGCCACTGTCTTCTCCTCGTTGTCACCTATCTGTCAGGACCACACTTGCTCACCTTGCGGAGAGTTGCAAGTTCCTTTCGCAAAGAAGGTTCGGTAAACGGCGCTCGTGCCTCTGGTCGAGAAACCACGCGCGGATCGGTCACGGATTGTCGCCTTCCCAAGCATCGCCATGTTCCGATTCTGTCCAATCGGACTCAGCCGCGGGTGAAACATCGCCCCCATCGCCCCCATCACCCCCGCCATTCGCCCCCTCAGGGGGTGATGGGGGCGAGGGGGGTGATGTTTGACTCCGCTGCCCGAACGCGTCGGCAGAAAAAACGGTCCAGCGGACGGTTTTGTGTTTGCGATCCGCGTGATCGAAGAAGCGGCCCTGGAATACGCGGCGGCGGTAGCTTCGCAACTTGTAACCGAGCGCCTTCGCGTCGCCGCGTCCGACCAGGTTTTCGATGGCGTCACGCATCTCCGCGAGGTGTTCGGGAAGGGGGTCGATGCCAACCCGCTTGGGGAACACCTGGGTGAACGACCTCAGCGGCCGTCAGGCCCTTCCGTTCGGGATCCATCCGCTCCCAGGCCGCGATCAGCGCACCCATGCCTTCGGCCACGATGTCCGCTCGGTCCTGAAGCTCGTGCCGCGTTTCGGCGGGGTCCGGCATTCCGGCCCATACGAGTGCGTTCCGAATGATGCGGGACCAGCCCTCGAAGCTGCCCCAGGCGGGGAGGCCCTGGTCAGGACATCCGGCGACGAAGTACGCCCGCAGAACCGTCAGTGCCGCCGCTAGCAGGCGTTGCCGGTTCTTATCGATCCATTCAAGGATGTTGGGATGTTTGAAGTCGCGTCGCTCTTCCGGCCTCTCCTCAGGAGATTCCAGCCGAATGTGGCATATGCGCCGTACGGTGTCGGCGACGATGACGACGTTATTCCCGGTGGCATACCATGTGACCATGAGCGGCACGCGTGCCATCCGATTGCCGCCCAGGATGCGATCCTCCCACGCAGATGTAGTTAGCGCGGCATCGAGCGTTCCGTTTCCGAACGTGCCGGTGAGATTGTCGAAGAGCACAAGTCTGTCGCCGGCCAAAGCAATGGAGGTGATGCGTTTTCGCAACTCGTCTTCGTCGCTCGTGTAGGTGGCGACGGTGAATCCTTGCCCGATGAGGATGTGCGAGATGCATTTGAGCAGCAAGCCCTTACCCGATGCTCGAACATTGGCATCCACCAGGAAAAGCGGCGCGTTCCCTTGGAATGCGAATCGAGCCAGAGGTGTAAGTAGGGCCGCGAGCCATGCGGATTTGTGGACCAGGCTCTCAAATGGAAAATCGGCCACAACATCCAGCAACTGTTGAATTGCTTCGGCCGCACCCCCGAGCGCTGCTACGGCTTGGTCATTGACCTCGTGTTCTTTTGTCGTGACGACGATCGTGACCCTTTGGTCGTCGGGACCGCTGGCAATTCCGTCACCACCTCGGGCGGTTTGAACCCCTGCCTTGTCCGGCCGTTTACCGCGGCCTTTCGCACGCTTGCCATCGTAATGCCTAGCCCGTGGTGCCCCGATCTGCTTCTTGAACGCTTGCCAGCCGCGGCCCTGGCAGCTGTCGTGAAAACACTGGGCCGACATCTTGCCGTCCGGCGCCTGCATGATGCACGAATCGGGGTCGCCGTGCGACGGATTGAACGGGCACTCGCGTAACACATGAACCGTCCGCCCTCTCGAGTCCGGTTGCTCCTTGATTCGGAAGTCTATTCCACGATCGCTCAGCCAGTCCGCGACGCGCAGGCGTGGTATGCTTGCGCCATTCTGGTTCGCGGTTCCCTCGTTGCGTTTCCCGTTTGGAGGGCCTTGTGCGCCTGCCCCACTATCGATCTCTGCGAGGGCGATAAGGAGTTCGGTTGGCACCACTGCAATGCATCCCTGCGTGTTCATAGTCCAGGCACCTCCAGGAATTTGGCTTGTCGGTGAGGTCGTTCTTCCGTGTGGTCGCCTTTGCGCGCCCACGTGCCAGGCAACTTGCAAATTCGGCCAGGGTTGCAGACACTTGTGTCGATCTTCGCCTTGTCCGTACTGAACCGTGTCGCCAGGTTCTGCAAGATCCGCTTCACGATTGCACCATCGTCAGCGGGGAGCTCAATGCGATACAGAAGGTGAAAGCCATTGCCGGAATCGACGAAGATCGGGGCTGGCCATTTCTGACTGCCAAGAAAATCTCGCACGTCATTGATCGTCTTGAAGGCGAACGCCTTTTCATCGTCCGTCGCGCTGACCATCGCGTCCCGAATGGGATCGACATCGATGAGCAACCAACGGCGTCTGAGAATGTCTTTGTCCTTGCTCAGCTCACCTTCCTGCACCCAATCGACGCGGTAACGGCGACGTGCGAGCAGGACTGGATTGATAGGATTTAGCGTGTAGTA
>DASRSQ010000150.1:0-14384 GCA_035656475.1 Gemmataceae bacterium
TCACGGCGGTTGTAGGTACGGCAATGCCAGATGTTGCTCGACATTGCGCCAGCGAAGGTGTCTTCGGTCGTCATCAGCAGCAACTTGCCACCCGGCTGAAGGATGCGCGCGAGCTCGCGCAGGCCAGGCCGCGGATCGGGCAGATGTTCGAGTACCCAGCCGCACACGATGGCGTCGAAAAAGGCGTCCGCGAACGGTAGACGCGTCAGGTCGGCGGCGAAGAATTTGATGCGGCCCGACTTGAAACGACGACGCGCCCGCGTCAGCATCCGCTGCGACAGGTCGAACGCGAACAGCCCGGCATCGGCGTCAGCGCGGCGCAACAGGTGCTTGCAATGCCGGCCGCTGCCACAGCCCGCATCGAGCACGCGCTTGCAGCCACGCAAATCGAACGCCGTCGGACGCAAGACGCGCCCGGCCAGAATCGAATGCAGCGTGAAGAAGCCCGAGAGGCTGATCAGCTTGCCGGCGAACCCGTCGTAATGATCCTGGATGAACGCCCGATATTCCGCGTAAGGCTGCTTGCGCGGACGGCTCGATTCTATGGCCTGCTGCAGCGCGACCGCTACAGGATTCTTCTTATCGATGACTTCGGACATGGAGTCCTGAGTATCCATGGTGCTCTCACACCGCGATGCGGCGATGATAAATGAACCACTCCGCAATCAACAACCCGACCGCCAGGAGCAGGATCCATTTCCAGATTTCGCGTACTTGAAACTGCTCCTGCCCCGCCACCACCCGCTCGTTGCCAATGCGTATGCTCGACCTCGGCTCGATGTTGCTCTCGTTGATGTCGAGCAAGTTGACGGCAAACCCGCGCGGCGCTTGCTGCTCGTCCTTCTTCGGATCCACTCGGTAGCGATAGATGCCCAGGTTTTCGGTATCCGCGAACACGATCTCCGACCGCGGACCGCGCGGCAATTTCAGCGTCTGCTTCGCCGGCGTGACGACCTCCACCTCCGTGAAGCCCGCCTCCGGACGCAACACCACCGGCTCCCCCGCCTGCACGCTCACCGAGCGCACCGAATCGTCCACATTTCCAAGAATATACAGAACATTCCGAAAGAATAGAGGGAAACTCGTCTCGCCAAACCAGTTGCTCGGCAATCCGCCGTCGTCGCTCACCAGCGCAAACGTCAACACCAGGTCCGTGTGCGGCCCGCGCGACAGCGTGAACAACAACGGTGTCTGATTGCTCGTCTCGATGATGCGCGTCACCGTCGGCAGCGTCCGCTTCTTCGGATCGCCATCCGGCAATTTCAACTGCTCCGCCGCCTTCGCATCCAGGCTCTTGACGACATCGAACGCGAACGCCTCGCTGGTGCGGACGTCCCAGATCGTCGTCAGATTCTTCAGCAGCGGATGCTGGGTTTTCGACGGCATCATCAGCGGACTTTTCAGCATCTTGTCGCCACGCGTCCAGGGCGGCGGCGGGCGATCGATGAAGAACGTGTTCGCCAGCGGCATGTCGCTCTCATCTTCCGGCGCACAGCGATCGAAAATCACCAGGTCGAACTCCGCGCTGCGCGCCCGCTTGCGATACACCTCCCCCTTCAGATCGTCCGGCTTCATCTGCGTGACTGCCGCGATCTTGCGCGTCGCCTCCTGATCGAAGAACGCGTCGAGAATCGGATTCGATTTGCCGACGATCAAGACCTTCGCCTTGCGCATGGTGCCGATGGCCAGCCAGGCCTCGTCGTCGAGCGGGAATTCGTCGTCGGCCTTGCTGAGATAAGCATGCAGAAACACCTGCCGGCCCGGCTCGAGCGTCGGGAGTTGGAAGCGCACATCGGTCTCGCCGGGCTCGTCCTTCTCTTCGTCCTCCCCCTCGGCCGGCGTGTACTTGCGCGGCTTGATCGCCAGCTTCTGCTGGAGCGGATTGGTCAACTCGCCGTCGATGTGGACATCGAGCTTGAGCAAGGCGTCGGCCGGCGCGTTGCGGAAGTTGGCGACGCGCACGAAAGCGATGTGCCGTTGTGTCGGCAGGGCGTTCTTCTTGCCCGGCAGATTCTGCCGCAGCACGTTGAAGCCGACGATGCCGAGATTGTTGGTGTTGCCCGGCTTGTCGAGATCCTTGCCGGCGCGATGGTAGCGGATACTGAGCCCGCCGGTGGCGTCGTCCTGGGCCATGCGCAGGCTGAGGCCTTGCAACGCCGCGTCGGACAGCTTGGCGAAACGGCCGTCGGAGAAGAGATGGACGATCGCCTTGATGCCACGCGTCTGCACCATCACGCGTTTCTGTTCCTCGGGCAACTCCTGCTTGGGCTGCGACGCAGCATCTTCCGTCGAGCGCACCGGATTGGCCAGGCTTTCCGCCAGCGCGAGCGCCTCCTCGATGTGCGTCGGCCGTTGCGTCTGTTTGATGCTGGCCACCGCCTCGCGCAGCTTTTCCTTGTCGTTGGTGTAAGTTTGAAGCGTGGTCGCCTTCGAGTTGAAGACGATGACCATGCCAACGTCGGCATCGCTGGCCGCGTTGATTTCCTTCAGCGCCTCGATCTTGGCCCAGGTGAGTCGATCGGGCGAGACATCCTTGGCGGCCATGCTCGCGCTGTTGTCGATCATCAGAATGTAATGCTGGCTCGTCTTGGTGTTGCCATGAAAGCGCAGGCCGAGCACCGAGTAGATCAGGAAGAGCAGGGCGAGCAGTTGCAGGAGCAAGAGCACATTGTTGCGCAGCCATTGGAACAGGCTATTGACGTGCAGATCCTCGACGCTCTTCTTCCACAAAAACGTGCTCGGCACCTGCACCGGCTTGCGCTTGAGCTTGAGGAAATAGAGGATCACGAGCAGAATCGGAAAGAACAGCAGCACCACTGCGAGCCAGGGAGCGACGCGCAGCTCGTAGCTGATGCTGAAAGTCTCCTGCAGCCAATCGTTGAATTCGCCATCCCACTCGAGCAGGCGCAGGACGACGAGAATGACGCCGGGAATCGCGAGGAGCGCGAGCGCGATGAGGGCGATCAGGAACCAGTTGTCGAGGATCGGTTTGAGGATGCGCTTCATGCCGGGCTCGTCCATAATTTAGGCGGCGCCAACTGCCGCGTAGACTTTGCCGCGTTGCTGCAACCAGTTCAATTCGCCTCGCTCGGCGCGTTCTTTAACTTCGCGGAGAAACGTCACCGTCTCGGCTTCGTAACATGGTTCGCTCGGATCATCCACCGGGATGACCATTTCAACCTCCACCGCGACGACGTATCGATCCGTTTGGATCAACCGAGTTCGCTTGAAGCGTTCCCCTTCGATTTTCATGCCCGATCCTTGTCAGAACCACCATATTTCCCCCTCGTTCCCAAAATCCGTTTGGGAACGCACGCATGGAAACTCCGTTTCCCGTCACGTCCTGATCTGCGACGATATTGTACATCCCGAACTGGACCAGCCGGGAAACGGAGTTTCCAAAGACGCGTTCCCAAACGGAGTTTGGGAACGAGGGTTACTACTTCATCGACAACTGGCTCGGCCGCACGCCCTTCTTGTAGCGGTTGTTGCCGAACGGCGACGCATCAAATTCGCCGACAATATCAACGTTCGAGCGATCGGCGATTTGCTTCTCCATGCCGACGCACCAGTACGCCGCGTTGACGACCATGCGGCGCGTGCCTTCCGCGGTGAAATCTTGCGACGCCCCCATCGTGGTCGTGAAAACGCGCATCTTGCCCAGCTCGCGCGTCCAGGCGATCGGCATCATCGGGTCGTTCTTCTTGCCCGCCAGCGGCGCGTCGGTCATCTTCATGCCGACGAGCACCTGGCCCATCACCAGCGGCACGCAATCCTTGGGCAACGGCAGACGCACGCCGTAGACATCCGTCGGGCCCCAGATGTCGCCGTCCTTGATGCCCTTGAGAATCGGGTTCATCTCCTGCCCCTTGGCGATGATGCCACGCGTGCTCTGCGAACCGTGGCCGCCGTGATGGCTGATCCACATCTCGCCGAGGATCTGTCGGCCGAAACCGCCTTGATACGTTTTGTCGCCGGCGCCATTGTTGTACTTCGCAAATTTGCCCTTCATGTTGAGGAAGGCATGCGTCGCGGTACGCAGGCCGATGACCGGCTTGCCGGCATCGAGGAAATCGGCGATGTGCTGCATCTGCTCCTCGGGCAGATTGCGGAAGCGCGTCGCGATGAGCATGAGGTCAGCGGTCTTGAGGCTTTCGAGGCCGGGGATGTTGTTGGTCGTGTTCGGGCTGATCTCGCCCGTCTTCGGATCGATCGCGAACAGGACGGTGCACTTGAAGCCATGATGCTTGGCGAGAATCTTGCCAAGCTGCGGCAACGCCTCCTCGGAGCGATATTCCTCGTCGCCGGAGACGAGCACGATGTGCTTGCCCTTGCCTGGCCCGTCGCCGCCTTCGTAGACGACGAATGGCGTATCCTGCGCCAGCGCCGCCGGCGCAAGGAGGGCGATCGTGAACATTGCGATTGCGGATCGAAACTGCATGTGCTGCTCCCACTTGTATTTCTCCCCTCTCCCCACCGGGGGAGAGGGGAGAACTTAACTCTTCAACAACTCCAATGACTTCTCCACCACGTCGAACGCCGCGCGTGGCCGGGCGATGCGGCGCACGTTGGCGCGCAACGTCTCCATGCGTGCCGAATCTGCCAGCAGGGCGTTGATCTTGAAGCCGAGCGTGGCGATGTTGTTCGCCTTGATCGCGGCGCCGTTCTCGAGCAGGTAATCGCTATTGCGACTCTCCTGCCCCGGGATCGGGTTGAAGATCACCATGACCGCGCCGCGGGCCAGCACCTCCGACGTCGTCAGGCCGCCCGGCTTCGACACGACCAGGTCCGCCGCCTGCATCAGCTCGTCGATCTCCTTCGTGAAACCCATCACCTTGACCTTGTGCTGCCCCGGCGGCTTGATCTTGCTGAGCTCCTTCTTCAGCGCCTCGTTGCGGCCCGTGATCGTGACGAGCTGGATCGGCTTCTCCACGCTCAAGAGCGCGTGAAAGATCCGCTCGATCGGCCCGACGCCGAAGCCGCCCGAAAGCTGCAACACGATCGGCCGATCCGCCGCGAGTCCGTGCCTGGCGATGCACTCGTTGCGATCCTTCGGCGTGCTGAACACCGGATGAATCGGGATGCCGGTCGCGAAGACATCGCTCTTCGGGACGCCCCAGTGTTGCAGGTACAGCGCCCCTTCCGGCGTGGCCGTGAAGTAGCGGTCGCACGGCTGATTAAACCAGAGCCGATGCGTCTCGAAATCGGTGGTCGCCGTCACCTGCGGCACGTCGATTTCCTTCTGTTTGCGCAACGACGCGATGATCTCCGCCGGCAGGAAATGCGTGTTGATGACAAGGTCCCACGGCTCCTCGCGCAGGAACTTCACGAATGCCCGCAGGTTCAGCTTTTCGAGATAGAGCCTCAGCTTATCGCTGCGCGCCGCCTTCGAACGCGGCTGATCGGCCAGGTCGTAAAAGTAGCCAAGGGCGTGCGGGGCCTTGTTGACGAGATCGAGATAGAACTGGCCGTAGAGCTTTTTGAAGACGCGATTGGTCATGTCGAGGACATCGACATTGCGAATCGTCGCATCGGGAAGCGTCTGCTTGAGCGCGAGTTCGACGGCCTCGGCCGCGCGCAGATGCCCCGCGCCAACCGACGCCGACAACACGAGAATCCGCCGTGCCATGTTCCATCCGGGCCAGGAAAGGTTTACGATGCTAAACCGGCGCCTGCAAAGAGGCAAGAAGCTCAATCAACGTAGATGAACTCGTTCAAACATAAGAGCACCTGGCAGAAGTCGGCGAGCGCCGCCTCGCGCCGCTGCGCTTCCGGATACGTCGCCATCTGCTGCTGGATGAACGCGACGCCATCGGCCAGCTCCGTGCGATCCGGCTGCCGGGCGACGGCCATCTGATAGCCGGCCCGCACCGCGTCTTCGAGCGACGTCGTCGGCGTCGGCGCGATGCGTTTCGCGAAGCTGCGGGATGCCAGGCGCACCTGCGGGTTGTTGAGCAGATGCAGCGCCTGCGGCGCGATCGTCGTCGTCGGCCGTTCGGCCATGCCGGACAACGCTTCCGGCGCGTCGAAGATCACCATCATCGGCACGAGCTTGCTGCGCTTGACCGTGAAGTAGATGCTGCGGCGTTTGCTCTTCTCGTCGAGCGTGCCGGGGCCGAACATCTTGGCATCGAGTTCGCCGCTGACGCTCAGGATCGCGTCGCGGATAATCTCGGCTTCGAGCCGGTGCGCGGGTTGCCGCCAGTGCAGCTTGTTCTCGCGATCGAGCTTGACCTTGTCGGCGTTCACCTGGGTGCTTTCCTGATAGACCGCGCTCGTCATCATTAGCTTGTGGATCGGCTTCAGCTTCCAGCCATTCTTGATCAGCTCGCTCGCCAGGTAATCGAGCAGCTCCGGATGCGTCGGGGCCTCGCCGCGAATGCCGAAATCGCTCGGGGTGGCAACGATGCCCTGCCCCATGTGATGCTGCCAAAGGCGATTGACGATGACGCGCGCGAGCAGCCGACCGGCGCCCTCATCGACGTCGGTGATCCACTCGGCGAACGCCCGGCGACGATATGACGTGCGCCAACCCGCCGGCGGCGCGGTCTGCCAGTGCTTGGCGGCGTCAGCGCTCGGCATCAGCACCTGCAGGAAGCTTTGCGTCGCCACGCCTTCCTTGTTGGCCGGGTCGCCGCGACGAAGGTAGTTCGTCTCGGGCAGGAAGTCGCCTCCCTGCGTGTGCAGGCGAATGGCCGGCAACCCTTCGGTGGCGACGAGCGCCTTGACCTTCGTCGGTTGCGGCGACTTCGCCAGATGCGCGAGCATCGCGCGGTTGAGCTGCTGCCATTCGGGATCAAGCGAGCGGACCCAGGCCAGGATCGCTTGCTTTTGCTTGTCGGATCGCTGGGCCGCCGGCGTGCTGATCGCGTTGCGCACGCGCGCCGACAATCCGGGCGCGGTCAACGCCGGCGTCGCTTCCTCGCCGCTGATCGATAGTCGCAGCCGGCCGATATTGTGGCCATCGTTGCCATTGAACTTGAGCGTGAACACCAGGACCGAGCCATCCGGGAAGCCGGCCGGCGATCCAGTGTCGAAGCTGGCGGCGTGATCCTTGCCGAACTGCGGATCGATCGCCCACGACGACTTCGCGTCGGTGTCAATGGTCGCGGAGATCGGCAATCCCTTCTGCTCAAAGGTTGCTCGAGCATTTTTCAGAATCAGCCGCCGCGCCTTGGGCCTGGATTTTTCCTTGAGCGGAGCGAGCGTGACGCTGAAATCGCTGAGCGCGAAGTTGCCATTGCCCGCCCGGCCGGGACCGCCTTTGACCATCGTCGGATGCGCGAGCGCTTCGAGCCGAATCGACGTGATCTTCGGCATCGTGGTGTGGGCGGTGATCGTGTAGGTGTCGAACTTCGGGTTCTTGCCGCTGGCCAGGATCGCGCCGTCATCCTGGATCGTCAGCGTCGCACCGTCTTTTGACATCGCTTGCTGCACATCGACGAATTCCCACGGCGCCTGCTGGCCGATGTTTGCCTGCTTGACCAGCTCGTCCAACTTCGGCAACAAATCGGCTTCGCGCTTCTTGACCGCTTCGACGAACGGCGTGTGCTCGCGCTCGAACGCTTGCTTCGCCTTTACGTACGCGGGCTGATCGAGCGTCAGCTCCATTTCGCTGCGCACGGTCGTGGTGAACGTCGACAGCATCCGATAGTAATCGCGCTGCGGAATCGGATCGTACTTGTGATCATGGCAACGGGCACAGCCGACGGAGAGGCCGAGGAACGCGGTGCTGATCGTGTTGAGCTTGTCGTCCATCTCGTCGTAGCGATGCTTCTCGACCTCGCTCTTGGTGATCTGCGTCGAGTGCACGCCCGCGGCCAGGAAGCCGGTCGCCTTCAGGGCGAGCGGGTTGGTCGGCTCGTACTCATCGCCGGCGATTTGCCATTTGACGAACTTGTCGAACGGCAAATCCTGATTGAGCGCCTCGATGACGAAATCCCGATAATGATACGCCGTCGGCCGATCGTAATCATGCTCGAAGCCGTGACTCTCGGCAAAGCGGGCGAGGTCCAGCCAGTGCCGGCCCCAACGTTCGCCGTAGTGCGGACTGGCAAGCAGCTTGTCGATAACCTTGGCGAAAGCTTCCGGCGATGAATCGCTGACAAACGCCTGCACTTCCTCCGGCGTCGGCGGCAGGCCGATCAGATCGAAGTACGCCCTGCGTATCAGTTGCGGACGCGAGGCCGACGTGTTCGGCTTGATCTTCGCTGTCTCGAGCTTCGACAGAATGAAGCGGTCGATCGGCGTCTTGCACCACGCGCCGTCCTGCACCGTCGGCGGCGTCACCTTGGCGAGCGGGTCAAACGCCCACCAGCGCTTGGCGCTCGCGGGCAGCACGCGTTCGGTCCACGACTTGCCTTTCAGCTTCGAGGCCACCAGCGGATTGTCGTACGGTGCGCCGAGGTCGATCCATTCGATGATGCGTGCGATCGCCGCGTCGGGCAGCTTGGGCTCCTCGTGCGGCATGTGCGGATCCTTGGCGTGCGTGATCAGCTTGACGAGCTGGCTCTCCTTGCTCTTGCCTGGCACGACCGAGTTGCCGATCTGGCCGCCCTTGAGCAGGCCTTCGCGATCGCTCAGATCGAAGTCCGACTCGATGCGTTTGCCGCCGTGGCAGCGCAGGCACTTCGATGCGAAGATCGGCTTAACGTGCTTCTTGAACAGGTCCAGTCCCTTCGCCATTTTCTCGGCATGATCGGCGCCGACCGGTTCCAGCGGCTTCTTCGGCGGCTGCGCGGTGACGAGAGAAAAAGCAAACAGAAAGGCGAGGAGGGTGGAGAGCGGGATATATCGTTTCATGGATATCAGGATAGCGGATTCACAGGAGGCGGGTCAAAGATTTTCCCGGTCGAATTCACGTCTGCAGCAAGGTTTTGCGGCCCACCATGTCGGTAGATTCGGATTGATCCACTGCCAGCCGACGCCATGGTAGGACAGCCGTCGCATCTGGATCGCGACAAGGACGAGCGTCGCCATCGATGAGACGCACGCGGTGAGGAGCCAACCGGGAGCGTCGAAAGACACCGTCGCGCCGGCGAGCAACACGAAGATGCCCGCCCAGATCAGTTCGAGCGCGCGAGCCATGCGGATGATGTTGCAAAACAGGAAGAAATGCCCCAGCACAAAAGAGATCACGAAGGCAAGCCACGGCACGATCAGCGCGAGCGCAATCGCGCCAATCGTGCCAGCGACGAGTACCACAATATCGACTTTCGACAGGCGGAAGCCTGGTGAGAAGGTGCGATTCTGCATGACGCTCACGCCATTTCAATACACGCCCACCACGGTGGTCGCCGCGAAGCCGCGGAACGGCTTGACGCCGGAGCAGCCGTCCCATGGATATTTGTCGCACGGCTTCTCGCGCACCGCCTCGTCGCGTTCCATGAAGCGCGGGATGAACAGCTCGTTGGTCAGCGTCGTCAGCATCACGCGGCCTTCGGCCCCGTACGGCACGACCTTGTTGTAGTCGTCGAAGTCGACGATCTCGGCGACGGCGCGCGGCTGCGGGGCGTAGTAGCTGATCTTGTAGCCGTCGTCCTTCTTCGGCATGTCGGATGCCGCGAGGCCCATGAGCGTGTTGCCATAGGTCGGGGCGATGTAGATGTCGGGGCCGAGCAGCTCTTCGATGGCGAAGCGGATCCACTGGCTGGTCATCTCCGTGCCGCCGCAGAAAACGCCGGTGACGCCCTTCTCCTTCAGCGACGTGCCGTCCTTTTCGAGCCGGCCGCACAGGGCATCGAGCAATTTCGGCGTCGAGAACATGCACTTGATGTCATGATTGGCTGACAGAATCGTGACGGCCTGGTCGATGACGTGATCCTGATACGCCTTCAGGTGCTCCATCCAGCCCTTCTTGATGATCTTGACGACCCAGCGCGGATCGAGATCGACGCAGAAGCAAATGCCGCCGCGATGCTGGCAGAGATGCTCGACGGCCAAGCGCAAACGGCGAGGTCCGGACGGGCCAAGCATGAGCCAGTTCGAGCCCTTGGGGAAATACTTTTCCGGCAACGTTTCGGAGAACATCTCGTAGTCGATCCAGTGGTCTTCGCAGACGACGCGGCTCTTCGGGATGCCGGTGGTGCCGCCAGTTTCGAAGACGTAGGTCGGCTTGTTCCAGAGTTTCTTGGGCAACCAGCGGCGCACGGGGCCGCCGCGCAGCCAGTCGTCTTCGAACAGGCCGAACTTCTTGAGGTCCTCGAAGCACTTGACGTCCTTGCGCGGATCGAAATCGAGTTTGAGGAGCGGGTTCTTGCCCGCGGCCGCCTCGACCCAGAACGGCGTACCGTTCTCGGGATCAAAGTGCAGTGCAACGGTCTCGCGCACATGAGCGTCGAGCTTTTCCTTGGCTTGTGCAGGGGTCAGACTCATCGGGAACTCCAACGTAGGTCAGCAATCATCGTAAGTTGTACAGATACAGAACCGCTGCCCAGCCGCTGGGCATGATATTGGGAGGGTCTTTCAGTTGTTTACCGTATTTGCAAACCATCTCAAGGAAATAGCGGACATGGAAAAATGCTTCTACGATGGGGCGAGTTATCGGAAGCCAGTCGTAATTGTCCTCTAGCTTGAAGACTTTTCCAGTTCCTTCCTCGACAATCTTCTTTAGCCACTTGTTCAGTTCCAGATGCGGGGCAAGCGACTGGAGAAGGTTGAAAATCGCCAGCGTGTGTTCTTGCAAATAGAACACTTTCAAGCTCTGATGATAAAATCTATAGACGCATCCTCGGCAATCCATTTGCCGTTAGCTCGTTCCAACATCGTCTCAAGCTCAGGCAATCGCGCCGCGATGGTCGCGAGCAATTGTTGTTCGTGCTCCAGCTTCTGGGCCTGATCCAGCAATGGCGCCTCACTTCCCATTCGCGATGGCGTACAACTTCGAGCGCGTCGCGATATAAAGCACGCCGTTGGCGACGACCGGGGTGCTCTCGACATTGTCTTCCATGTTGGCGACTGCCTTCACGTCTTGCGATTTCTTCGGCGTGTGCAGCTTGCCCTCGGCGTAGTACTTGCATTCCTTGCCCTGGGCGAAGACGAAGATGTCGCCGCTGACGGTGCCGACGTAGACCTTGCCGTCGACGCAGTACGGCGAGCCCCAGACGTTTTCGCGGAAGTCGTGTTCCCAGTAGCGCTGGCCGGTCTTGGCGTCGATGCAGTGCAGGAAGCCGACTTCCTCGGTGATGTAGACGAGGCCATCGCTGACCGAGGCAGTGCTGATCGTTTTGCCGAAGTATACCCGGCGACCCTTCTTCGGAACCGGGTTGAGCTCGCCCCCCATGGACCACACCAGGGCGGAGTCCTTGTTGGCCGGGTCCTTCGCATTCAGCGTCTTCGGCGATGCGTCCCCCTTTTTGGTTACATCCAGGCACAGGAACTGGCTGAATGGCAGCGAGGCGCCGTGGTCGGGAAAAATACCTAGCCCCACATAGAGTCGATCGCCGACGATGACGGGGGTCGAGATGATGTAGGGGTTGATCTCGCCGCTATCGACCTTCTTCTTGCGCTGCGGATTGCAATCGCACTTCCAGATCATTTTTCCGTTCTCGGGGTCGAGGCCGTAGATGAAGGCATCGCCGCCGGGGAAGATGACCTGTTGCTTGCCGTTGACGACCGCGACGGCCGGGTTGGACCATTGTCCCTCGATGATCTTGTCGCCTGGCAGGTTTGACTGCCAGGCCAGCGTGCCCTTGTCCTTCTTGAGAGCAATGAAGCTCGGGGCCTTGGGAGAATGCACTTTGCCTTCCTCATCGACGCCATTGCTGGTGACGATCATCAAAAGCTCGCCGACGATGACGGGGGAGCAATTGGCGAGGTGGAACGGGACGACCTTCAGCTCCTTCATCATGTCGTAACGCCACAGTACCTTGCCGTTCGTGTCCGCACAGATCACCTCGGCCCCGGGCGTCGTGTAATAGATCTTGCCGGTCTCGACGATCGGCGTCGAGCAGAGGCCGATGGGACGCGCCTCGTTGAAGATGCCGTCGGCCGGGATGTCGTGCGTGATCTGCCAGAGGAATTTGCCATCGGCTTCGTTGAAACACATCAGCACGGCGAGGTCGCCGGTGACTTTCTTGTCGCGCGGATTCTTGTTGTTGGTGCCGACGAAGATCTTGCCCTCGGCGATGACCGGACCGCCGTAGCATTTGGTCCCCATCGTCGCGATCCACTTGATGTTCTTGAGCTTGCCCTCCTCGACGCTCCAGTCAATCGGGATGTTCTTGTCGACGGTATTGACCATGTTGCGCTGCGGCGTGCCGCCGAACATGGGGGAGTCGGTGCGTGCCGGCGCGCCGGTGAACTCAGGGACGGCGACCGGGGCGCGCGGCTGACTCAACACCGGCAGGGAAGCGGTCAACAAGAACAGGCCACAGGCGAGCCATTTCCAGCGATACATCATGAGTTCCTCAGAGACTGTTAGCCGGACGCGCCACGACGGATTCGCAGGCTCCCGCAGCGATGCAAATCCCTCGCTTACGCAGCGGGCTTGTAGCTGCACAAGCCCGACGCGTAAGTGAGGATCATGTCCGTCGGTTGCGCGTCCGGCTAACGGACGTTACTTTTTCTTTTCCTCGATGGCGTAGAGCTTGTTCTCCGTCATCACGTAGAGGACGCCGTTGGCCGAGACCGGCGTGGCGCGAACGCGGCCGTCCATTTCGTTTTCGGCGATCGGCTTGGCGTTTTTCGGGTCGGCGCCGTGCTTGAACACGAAGACGGTTTTGTCATCCGTGCCAAGGTAGATCTTGCCGTCGGCGTAGTACGGCGAGCTCCAGATTTCCGAGCGGGTGTTGTATTCCCAGTTCGGCTTGCCGCTCTTGGCATCAAGGCAATGGAGGACGCCGTCCAGGTCGCTGCAATAGAGGATGTCTTCATGGATCGCGCAGGTGGACATGGTTCGGCCGAAATAATAATTGCGGCGCAGCTTCTTCTGCACGTTCTTGTCCGTGATGACTCCGCCGTAGTGCCAGACCTTGGCGGAATTCGGATTCTCCTTCGTCTTGGGCGGAAAGACGGTGTTATCCGTCACGAGCAGCGGGGAGACGTCTCCCTTCTTGGTCATGTCGATGCACCAGAGGTGGCCGATGCCCTGCTTGTGTTCGGGGTCCTGGCCGATGCCGATGTAGGCGCGATTCTTGTAGATGACGGGGGTCGCGATGAAGTCGCTGCGTTCGCCAGTCTTCAGGGCGTACTTGGCATCCTTCGGGTTGCAGTCGAATTTCCAGATGAGCTTGCCCATGGGGTCGAAGGCATAAAGCCAGCCGTCGCCGCCGGGGAACAGCACCTGCGGCTGCCCTTCGACGACGCCGTAGGCGGCATTGGCCCACTGGCCGTGCTGGATCAGCTCGCCGCGATTGACAAGGTCCTTGAAGAAGTTGGCGTTCGCGATGTTCTTCGGATTGAGCAAGGCGACCGACGGCGAGTTGTCTTGCCAGAGGACCTTGCCGTTTTTCTTGTCGACCTTGATGAAGCTGGGGGCCTTGGGGGCCGGCACGTTGAGGTGATCCTCATTGACGCCGTTTGAGGTGACGACCCACAGGTAATCGCCGACGAGCAACGGCGAGTTGTCGGAGATGTTGTGCGGGAAGACGCCGAGTTCCTTAATCATGTCGAGCTTCCAGACCGGCGCGCCGGTGGCCACCTTGGCGCAGACGACTTCGCAACGGTTGGAGATGTAGTAGAAGAGGTCCCCTTCGAGGTACGGGCTGGAGCAGATGCCTTCGCGGGGCCAATCGATGACCTGGCCGCCGGGAAGCTTCTCGTGAACCGCCTGCCATTTGAACTTGCCGTTGGATTCGTCGAAGCACATGACGACGCCGAGGTCGACAGGGTCGGTCTGGGTCTTGCCATTGACGACTTCGGGCTTACCCTTGGCATCGAGTTTGGGCTTGGTCCACTTCGGATCGCGCGGGTTTTGATTGTTGGTGCCGATGAGGACGAGCCCGCCGGCGATGACGGGGCCGCCGTAGGCCTTGGAGCCGAGGTCGCTGGACCATTTGATATTCTCTTTGGCCTCGATGTCCCATTTGGCGGGAAGCCCCTTGGCGGTGAGATTGACCATGTTGCGGGCCGGAGAGCCGCCGTACATGATCCAGTCCTGGCTGGTGGTCTTGGCGGGTTGGGCCGGCGGAGGCGGCGTTTCGGCGCCGGGGCGGGCGACGAACACCATGGCCGCGCCGAGAATGCCAATCGTCACCGCTGCCGCCAGCCAACGCTTCAACGCTGGATTCGTATTCATGAATAAACTCCAGACTGCTTGTGATCGGTAATTATCCTGCTCATCCTGCCCATTTGGGCTTCCTCGTGGTCCTTCCAACCATGATCTCAGGTTGGGAGGGCAAGGCTCCTTCGGGAGGGCGAGGCGCCTGCCGCGCCGGAACCCGCTG
>DASRSQ010000151.1:0-4556 GCA_035656475.1 Gemmataceae bacterium
CCTTCTTGATCTCGGCAATGATGCCGACGCCGGGCCCGCGTTCCAGAGCGGCACGAAAGCTCCGCACCGCCGGCGCTTCGGCGAGACGACGCTCGAGCTCGGCCAGCGGCAGCTCGGCGCGGCGGCGCTCGATCGCCTGACGGGTGGACGCGACGATGCGGTCGAGAACGTTGGTCATGATCAATGCATGTGATTGGGGGCGCGCCGGGTCGCGCTTCTCCCGACCCGTACGCACAAGCATATGCGCGGCGTTCTTCGCTGACTAGCGGAGATAGCGTGCCGCGTTGCGTGGCGAAATCTTGAGGGCCGCGGCGATGAGGAGCGGGCCGCCAATGCCGAACGGGACGTCGAGCATGGCCCGCGGGACATCGAGAGCCACTGCAAGCTGGGTGAAGAAATCGCGCGGCCAGCCTTCGCTGTGATGATGGAACGCCTCGCGCGCGGTCACCCGTTCGGGCATGGTGAAGCTGCGCAGGGCGCGAATATTCTGGCGCGTGAATATGCCATCCGTCAGCGTCAGGCGCAAGAGGAACACGCGCCTGGGCAACATCCTTGCACCGCACACTACGCTGATGAGCCGCAGTTCGGTCAGGTCGGCACAGCCGAAGTCCGCCGCGCTTGCCCGTCCGCGCCAGATCGCCTCGACGTGCTCACGCTGGATCAGACGCAGCTGGTTGCGACCATCCACGATGAGATACTGAACTTTCATTCGCGGCCTCCGTGATCGAAACACGATCCACTCGTTTGAAGTTGTCATCCATGACCGCTCCATCGTAATCTCTCTGCAAGAATTGTCCCAGAGAAATTTTCCTTATTCGCGCCAGACTGCACGAAGTTGGCAAGACCGGCAAGAATTTCTGTTGACATGATGCCGCGAAGATGATCGTGATGCGGGAATGTGGCCACCCGGAGTAAAGTGCGTGAAACGCACCTTCAGCGACGATGTTCCTCCAGCGATGCGCTCGTCCGCCGAAGAACGCACTCCTGAGTCTCTACCGCCCACACGGTGCGCTTCACGCACCCTACTTCTATGGCCGAATCCAAGGAGGCTCCGCACGCTCACACGATCGGCAGGGTCTTTTTCGACGGGAAATCGCACAGCGGCACGCTCTCGGTCGGCTCGTCGATCACCTCTTGCAAAGTCGTGGAGCGGAAGGCCTCCTCGACCGTTGCCAGGGCGTTGTCGACGCGGCGATGCAGCGGGCACAGATGCACGCCATGCGATGCGAGGTCCAGCGGGCAGGTCTTGATGCGGTGAATCGGATCGACGGCGTTGACGACTTCGAGAATGGTCAGCTCCGCGGGAGGCTTGACCAGCGACATGCCGCCGCCGATGCCGCGCTGCGACTTCAGGATTTTTGCCTGCACAAGATTCTGCAGCACCTTCGAGAGGTAGGCCGGCGGGACCTTGGTCACTCTGGCGATCTCCTCGGTGGTCTGGGCGCGCGGCGCGTTGCTAGCCAGATGCACCACCGCGCGAAGGGCATATTCAACGGTCTGTGAGAACATACTTTCCCCAATACAACTCGCCCAATCGCTACCGTCGTCACGCGGTTCCACTCTTTTCGCAGCCGCTCTGCCATTCTATCTGGAAGCCTCGCACTCGGATCAGCTATCGTGCTTTGTGGCCAATTGTAGGGTGGGTCGAGCAACGCGAGACCCACCATCGCCGCCATCCGCTCGCCGACTTCGGCGACGCACATCTGCCTTCCGTGTTTGCAACACGCGAATGGCGCATCGGTGGGTCTCGCGTTGTTCGACCCACCCTACGACGGAGATTGTCGTGACACCGAAAGAAGTCCTCGCTCTGATCCGGGAAAAAGATGTCAAGGCTGTCGATCTGCGTTTCATGGATTTCCCCGGCCTTTGGCAACACTTCACCATTCCCGCCGACGCCCTCTCCGAAGCGACCTTCGAAGAAGGTCTCGGCTTCGACGGCTCGTCGATCCGCGGCTGGAAGGCGATCAATGAATCGGACATGCTCGTCCTGCCCCAGGCCGACACCGCCTTCCTCGATCCGTTCTGTGCCGAGGCGACGCTGACGATCATCTGCAACATTCAGGACCCGCTGACGAAGGAAGACTACTCGCGCGATCCGCGCAATGTCGCCCGCAAGGCCGTCAACTACATGAAGGCGACCGGCATTGCCGACATCGCCTACTTCGGCCCCGAGCTCGAGTTCTTCGTCTTCGACAACGTCCGCTTCGACCAGAACCAATATTCGGGCTTCTACTTCCTCGATAGCGTCGAGGGCGCCTGGAACTCGGGCAGGGCCGAGAACCCCAACCTCGGCTACAAGATCCGCTACAAGGAAGGCTACTTCCCGACGCCGCCGACCGATTCGCTGCAGGACATCCGCACCGAGATGATGATGACGATGATCAACTGCGGCATCCCCGTCGAGGCCCAGCATCACGAAGTCGCGACCGGCGGCCAGTGCGAGATTGACATGCGTTTCTCGCCGCTCGTTGACATGGCCGACAAGGTGCTCAAGTACAAGTACATCGTCAAGAACGTCGCCAAGAAGCACGGCAAGACGGCGACCTTTATGCCCAAGCCACTCTTCCAGGACAACGGCTCCGGCATGCACGTCCACGCTTCGCTGTGGAAGAACAACGTTAATCTGTTCAGCGGTTCCGGCTACGCCGGCCTGTCCGACATGGGCCTGCACGCAATCGGCGGCCTGCTCAAACACGCGCCGGCGCTGGCCGCTTTTACCAATCCGACGACCAATAGCTACAAGCGTCTGGTGCCCGGCTACGAGGCGCCCGTCAATCTCGCCTACAGCCGCCGCAATCGCTCGGCGGCCATCCGCATCCCGGTCTATTCGCCGAGTCCCAAGGCGAAGCGCATCGAGTATCGCTGCCCGGACGGTTCGAGCAATCCGTACCTCGTCTTCTCCGCGATGCTGATGGCAATGATCGACGGCATCAAGAACAAGACCCGCCCGGGCGACCCGCTCGACAAGGATATCTACGACCTGTCGCCGGAGGAGCTCAAGGATGTGCCGAAGGCGCCGGCGTCGCTCAGCGCAGCGCTCGATTGCCTGGAGAAGGATAACGAGTTTCTGCTACAAGGCGACGTCTTCACGGAGGACGTGATCAGCACGTGGATCTGGTACAAGCGCGAGAAAGAAGTCGACGCGATCCGCCTGCGGCCGCATCCGTGGGAATTTTACATGTACTACGACATTTGATGGATCTCAGGCCTTCAGAAGCCCAGGGGTGAGCGTGCGCGCAACCGCCTGGGCTTTTCTGGGACCCATTTGAGCCGCGCCATACAATTCGATCAATCCCGCCTCCGCCCTCCTCCCATCAGGAAGGTTTGTACCGTGAGAAGCTTTCCTCGCTTCTGCTGTGTCGCCATCGTGCTGGCATTTCTGGCAACAACCGTATTCGGCCAGCCCGCGCCGGTGGAACGCAAGGTCGCTGCCCCGACGCGGCTCGACTGGCAGTTTGCCGCACGCGGCGTCGGCGGCAAGGTGGCGCCGCTCCCCGCGGGCTACGACTCCAGCAAGCAGAAGTATCAGCTCTATGTCCCCAAAGGTCTCGCCAAGGACAAAGCCGTTGGATTGATCCTGTTCATCTCGCCCGGCGACGGGCCGCAGGGATGGAAGAACTGGCAGAAGGTGTGCGAGAAAGAAGGCCTGCTCTTCGCGTGCCCTTACGGCGCCGGCAATGCCATTGCCCCAGGCCTGCGCACGCGCATCATCCTCGATGTGCTCGATGACATTCGCCGACAGTACAAGATCGATCCGGACCAGACGTATCTCACCGGCTTCTCCGGCGGCGGCCGCATGGCCTGTGCGATCGGCTTCGCCCTGCCCGAATACTTCGGCGGCGTCTTGCCCATCTGCGGCACCAACACCATCAGCGGCACTACCTACCTGCGGCACCGCGTCGAGGATCGCCTTTCCGTCGCCTTCATCACCGGCGAGAAAGACACCAACCGCAAGGAGAACGAAGACGTCATGACCCCCTGGTTCAAGGAAATCGGCGTCCGCACCAAGCTGTGGGTCGTGCTGAAGATGGGACATGCGGTCCCGTCCGGCGACGTGCTGGCCGAGGTCTATGCGTGGGCAGCCGAAGATCTCAAACGGCGCCGCGAGGATGCGAAGGCCAGGCCGAAGCTGGCGGTAACGCCCGAGGAGGGATTGAGTGGCGACGAGCAGGCGAAGCGTTTGGTCGATGCGGCCGCCGCCGACATCAAGGTCGCCGCGCGCACCTGGCGCGCGATTGCGATCTTCCAGGGCGTCGCCCAGCGCTGGGGCACGACCCAGGCCGGCAAACAGGCCCAGGCCGTCCTCAAGGACGCGCTCGAGAACAAGACCATTCTGGAGCGCGTCAGCGATCAGGGCGCCCGCGACGAGATCAAATCGATCAGCGCCCAGGCCAGGGCAATGGAGCGATTCGGCAACATTCCCAAAGCCATCGAAGCCTGGACGTTGCTGGCCAACAATTACGACGGCACGCCCATCGGCGACCAGGCGCTCGAAAATGTCCGGCGGCTGAAGCGCAAGGGCAAGTGATCATGAGCCCTCAGCCGTCGGTGCCAAA
>DASRSQ010000152.1:0-3746 GCA_035656475.1 Gemmataceae bacterium
GTTACAGGGCGCGACGTGCGCTAAACCGCCAAGCGGAATTGTTTGACGCAATCATTGGCGACACGGCAAATACCACGGAGGATCATCATGCCACCACGTTCAACATCGAAAACAAAACCCCTGAAGCTCTCGCGCGTCAAACGCCCCGATGGCATGTCGGTCGAGGACTGGCAAATCGCCCTTCGCCGCGAATTCGGACGCACGCAAAACTTCGACATCCGCAACCTCGGCAAGGAACCGATCTTCTCCGAATAT
This sequence comes from Gemmataceae bacterium, assembly GCA_035656475.1. Lineage (GTDB taxonomy): Bacteria > Planctomycetota > Planctomycetia > Gemmatales > Gemmataceae > SIAQ01. Next base: position 256 of record DASRSQ010000152.1, read on the forward strand.
GCCGTCCGCAACGCGCGCAGCCAGAGCGCTTACACCGTCGTCATCCGCGGCAACAAGCTCGGCGACAATTCCTGCACTTGCGGCGACTTCACCACCAACACCCTCGGCACCTGCAAGCACATCGAATTCACTCTCGCCCATCTCGAAAACAAACGCGGCGGTAAAGCCGCCCTCGAACAGGGCCATCAGCCCGCCTATAGCGAACTCTACCTACGCTATGGCAATCAGCGCGAGGTTTGCTTTTGGCCCGGCAGCGACTGTCCGCCGGCGCTCATCCGGCTCGCCGAGAAACACTTTTACGATGAGGGAACGCTCCTTCCCACCTCGATCCCGATCTTCGACGACTTTCTCGCGGAGGCCCAGGCCATCGACCCCGACCTGCGCGTGCGCGACGATGTCCTGTGCTGGATCGCCGAGCAACACGACCTGACGCGCCGCGCCGAGATTTTGCAGCGCGAGTATCCGCGCGGCGTGCGCAGCGCCGGCCTCAAGAAGCTCGTCAAGGTGCCGCTCTACGACTACCAGGCCGAGGGCGCCCTGTTCGCCGCCCGCGTCGGCCGTTGCCTGATCGGCGACGAGATGGGCCTCGGCAAAACGATCCAGGCCATCGCCGCGGCGGAGCTGATGACCAAACATTTCGGCGTCGAACGCATCCTGATTCTTTGCCCCACCTCGCTGAAGCATCAATGGCAGCGCGAGATCGAGCGCTTCAGCGGCCGGGAGGCTCAGGTCATCGCCGGCGACAAGCCGACGCGCTGGGTCCAGTTCGTCCAGCCCGGCGACATCAAGATCATGAACTACGACACGGTCCACACCGATCTCGATCTCATCGGCCAGTGGTCGCCTGATCTCGTCATCCTTGATGAGGCGCAGCGCATCAAGAACTGGAACACGCGCGTGGCCCGCAGCGTGAAGAAGATCGAAGCTCCTTACGCCATTGTTCTTACTGGCACCCCGCTCGAAAATCGCCTCGAAGAGTTGATCTCGATCGTTCAGTTCGTTGACCGTCATTGCCTGGGGCCCACGTTTCGCCTGCTCGAAAATCATCAGGTGCGCGACGACGTCGGCAAGGTCATCGGCTACACGCGTCTCGACCAGATCGGCAAGACGCTGCAGCCGATCCTCTTGCGTCGCCGCAAGGACGATGTGCTCGATCAACTTCCGGGGCGGATGGAGAAGAATCAGTTCGTGCCGATGACGCCGCAGCAGCAGGAGATGCACGACGAGAATCGCGCGATCGTAGCCCGTATCGTGCAGAAGTGGCGTCGCTTCCACTACCTGTCCGAGGCCGACAAGCAACGCCTGATGACGGGGTTGCAGCGCATGCGCATGGTCTGCGACAGCACCTATCTGCTCGATCCGAGCGGCGATTTTGGCTTCAAGACCGCCGAAGTGATCGCCCAGCTCGAAGAAATTCTCAGCGATCCCGAGGCGAAGGTCGTCATCTTCAGTCAATGGCTGCGCATGCACGAATTGCTGATGGACCAGTTCCAGGAAAAGGGCTGGGACCACGTTTTCTTTCACGGCGGCGTGCCGGGCAAGCAGCGCAAGGACCTCGTCGACCGCTTCCGCGACAATCCGGATTGTCGGATATTCACTGCGACCGATGCGGGCGGCGTCGGCCTGAATTTGCAGTTCGCGTCGGTGGTCATCAACATCGATTTGCCGTGGAACCCCGCGGTGCTCGAGCAACGCATTGGCCGCGTGCATCGCCTGGGGCAAAAGCGGCCGGTGCAGGTCATTAACTTTGTCGCACGCGGCACGATCGAGGAAGGGATGCTGTCGGTGCTGCGCTTCAAGAAGTCGCTTTTCGCCGGCGTGCTCGACGGCGGTGAGAAAGACGTGATGTTCGGCGGCACGCGCCTCACCAAGTTCATGGAAACCGTCGAGGAGACCACGAAGGCGATTCCGGAGACGCCGAAAGACGAGGCCGCCGAGGCGCTGCAGAAGGCCGCGTCGATGAACGATGTCGTGCAGTCGGGGCTGGCGTTCCTCCAAAAACTGGCGGCCGTCTCGGGCAACGGCGAGAGCCCGATGGTGATGCGTGACGCGAAGACGGGAACGCAATATCTGAAGCTGCCGATGCCCGAGCCGGAGGTGTTACAGCAGTTGATGTCGGCACTGGAGGCGATGCTGCCTGTGCAAGCCGGCAAGACGCAATAGTGTGCTTGGAGTACAAGCCCGACGCGTGAGCGAGGAAGTCTTTGCAAGGACTCCCTCGCTTGCGCGTCGGGCTTGTACATCGACTACGTCTGCGATTCTTTCAGCAAGCGCTGCGCTTCCCTGGCCCAGCGCCAGTTCTTGAGCCGCTTGCCGAACGGCATGTACGAGTGATCCTCGAGCGCCTGATCGAGCACCTGGGCAGCCTCCGGCTTCAGGTTGCACAGGATGAGATGTTCCCCCAGCAAGCAGCGATTCTCCAGCGTCGGCGACATGCGCGCCAGCTCCCGGCACGAGGTCAGCGCATCTTGCGGCTTGTCGCAGGCGAGCTGCGCATCGATCAGCGTGCGCCAGGCGCGATAATTCGACCAGCGGCTATCGCGTTCCAGTAATCGCTGCAACAGCGCGACCGCCTCCATCGGCTGGCCGCAGGCGAGCCGACAGACGGCGAGATCGTGCACCGGTTGCAGATAGATGTCGTCCATGCCGATAACGGCTTCGAGCAGCGGGATCGCCTCGCGATGGCGGCCGAACTCCATCAGGCGCTCGGCCAGCTCCGTGCGATTGTGCACGGTGGGCGAGCGTTCGGCGCGGTATTGCAGCTCATCCAGGGAAAGCTTGCGCTGCCAGGAAATGCCGCCGGAGAAGCGCACGCTGCGCAGGAAGACGGCTAAGAAGTAGGCCCAGGCGCCGAGCGGCTGGAAGAGAAAGATGATCCAGTACCAGTAATGTTCGGCGCCGGAGCGATAGGCGTGCACGAACATGCCGATGGTCATCGCCAGTTGCAGGTAGAACCACCAGGTCGAGCCGATGAATTCCAGCGGGTGTTCCATCGAGGATCACTCCGTGACGATCACCTTCGGCCGGCGCAGGATGAATTCGGGCTGCTGGCTGGCGTAACCTTTTTCGCGCGTCTCGGCGATCATCAGGGCGGGCAGGCCGTCGACGCGCATGCTGCCGACGCGCTCGTGCATGGCCGGATTGTACGGGGTGCCCTTTGGCGCCTCGTACAGATGGATCCCGAACTTGCGGATGTCATCCCAGATCTTGCGGTTCTGCACATCGAGCGACTGGATCCAGCTGCGCAGGGCGTCCCCTTCCGGGCCGGGCGGGATGTGCCTTGGCCTGCAATCGAGGATGTGATTCATCTCGATGCCGAGATCGAGGATCGTGTTGAGGAGCGTCAGGCTGAACTTCTTTTCGCCGAGGACGTCCTGGCGCAGTTGCTGATAGGCTTTTTGCGTATCGCCGGCGAACGAGTTGAAGCTCGATTGCAGGCCATCGCGAGCGCGGTTGAGCGTTTGCTCGAACAGCTTGTGCTCGCGGCCGGT
>DASRSQ010000153.1:0-16551 GCA_035656475.1 Gemmataceae bacterium
GCGCCGATCTGCGATCGGCGGCTAAACGAGAAGCCACCACCCCTCCGCCGGTACGGGGAAGGTTACTCCTTCTCCTCCGGCGCGAGGTTTGACCCAAGAAGCGCCCTAAGGAAACGCACCATGTCTCCCCTCATCATCGACGCGGTCGTCTTTCTCGCAGTCACCGGCATTGTCGGCATGCTGTTCTTCGTCTTTGGCGGCGGCGGCGCCAAGACCGCCGAGCGTCTCGACATGCTCACCGGGCGCAAGCGCAAGGATGATGAGACAACAAACATCCTCAAGAAGACGGCGCTCGATCGCGACAAGAAGTCGCTGTTGGAGGCGTTGACGCCCAATATTCCGACGGTGCAGAAATTAATTATCCAGGCGGATGCGAATATCACGTCCAGTACGTTCCTAGCCATCAGCGCCATCCTGGGATTGCTCGGGTTCACGGCGAGCTGGCTGGCGGGGGTGCGAATCTATTTTGCGCCGCTGCTTGGCATCCTGCTGGCGTTGGTACCGTTCGCGTGGTTGTTGCAGAAGCGAGCGTCGCGCCTCAAGACCTTTGCCGGCCAGTTGCCCGAGGCATTGGAACTGGTCGCTCGCGCCCTGCGTGCCGGTCATAGCTTGGCCGCAGGTTTGCACGTGGTTGCCGAGGAAATGCCGTCGCCGATCGCGGACGAATTCAATCGCGTGTACGAGGAGCAGAACCTTGGTATTCCGATCGAAGATGCGCTCAAATCGATGTGCGATCGCGTGCCCAACCTCGATTTGCGATTCTTCGTAACATCCGTCGTCATTCAGCGCATGACCGGCGGCGATTTGGCTGAAATCCTCGACAAGATCGGCTACGTCGTCCGCGAACGCTTCCGCATCCTGGGTCAGGTGAAGGCGCTGACTGCAGAAGGCCGACTGTCCGGCGTCATCTTGATCTCGTTGCCCTTCTTGTTGTTCCTAATCATGCTCCACATCAAGTACGACTACATCGAAAAGCTGTGGACGCACCCGCTGGGCGTCAAGATGTCCATGGCTGCCCTGGTCATGCAGTTCGTGGGGGCCCTGGTCATCCGCAAGATCGTCAACATCAAGGTGTAGTCTCGTAGGGTGAGTCAAGCGACGCGAGACCACCGCGCTCCAGTGACGTGAACTTAGATAGCCCTGGTAAAGGAAAATTTCTGGCAAGCGGGAGTAAAGAAACCTTGCCGTGGCTGACGAAAATAACAGGCAGAGCGATTCTGTCGAATGCAGCGTCAGCGGCGGGCTACTCCTGCGATTCCCCTCAGTGAGGATTCCCCCATGATTTTTGCAGCATTTGGCATCGAAGACATGATCCCGCTTCTGGTGTTCGGGGGCATCGTGATGGCGATCTGGGCTTTGTTGTCCCTGATCTCCAACCGGAATAGTCAGGCCCTCGATCGGTTGTCGCGCTTGAGCCGGCCGCCGTCACTTGCGGAGATGGAAGATCCGACGAAGGCGAAAGGAAACAAGTTCCAGGGCCTGGCCGACGCGGTCAAGTCCCTGTCGAAGCCCCTGATGCCGACGACCGACGTCGAGCAAAACGCGTTGAAGACCAAGCTGGCCAACGCCGGCTTTCGCAGCGATGCGGCCCCCATGGTGTATTCTGGCATCCGCATCGTCGCCCTGGTCGTGTTCCTGTTGATCGCCATCGCCGTCTTTGTCCCGAGCGATTATTCGATGGGACGCAAGGTGATGGGCATCGCGATCATGACGCTGAGCGGCTTTTACTTGCCGAGCATCATCCTGTGGTACCTGCGTTCGAAACGGCAAGAAGATATTTTCCTGACGCTGCCCGACGCGCTCGACTTGCTCGTCGTCTGCGTGGAATCCGGATTGGGCCTGGATGCTGCGATGCGAAAAGTGACCGAGGAAATGGGATCACACGCGAAGACGATCAGCGAAGAATTCTCGCTGGCGAACTTCCAGTTGCAGATGGGCCGCCCACGCCGCGAGGTGTTGCATGACCTGGGTGTCCGCACCGGCGTCGATGACGTGAAATCACTGGCAGCGATCCTGATTCAAGCGGATCGCTTTGGTTCGAGTATCGCCCAGGCACTGCGCGTTCAGTCCGATGCGATGCGAACCCGCCGCAAGCAACTGGCCGAGGAAAAAGCCGCGAAGACCGCCGTGCAACTGTTGTTCCCGCTGATTTTGTTCATCTTCCCCGGCGTGTTCGTGGTGCTCGTGGGACCGGCGGCCATCAACATCATGGAGAGCCTGCTCAAGCCGCATTGATCGAATGGTTTAGCCGCCGTGCGTCGCGTCGCTCTGCGAGCGGCGGCTAAGCGATAAATAAAGAAACTTCTTCTTCAGGAGAGTTCGATGAAAGGATTCATCAAGCACTCAGCGGCGGTCGCTCTTTTCGGCGCCGGCCTGCTCGCCGTTATCGGTTGCGACTGCTATCGCAGCATTGTCGATCCCTGCTGGCCCGAACGATACAACTCGATCGCACGCAAGAGCGTTCGCGATATGGCCAATGCCCAGGCCGACAAGGGACACATCCTCGAACAAACCGTCTGGAACTGGCACTGGGAAGCCGACCCCAAGACCGGGGCCGCCAGCGACCGCCTCAATCCCGCTGGCATGGCGGTGCTCCAGCGCATTTCGCGCACCCTGCCCTGTCCTGACTTCCAGCTGTATCTGCAAAACGCCCAGGACATTCCGTATGTCGAGGGTGTGCCGCCGGAGAAGCTGGTCCGCTCCCGCAACGAGTTGAACGATCGCCGGGCTGCTGCCATCCAGCGCTTCATGGCGACGCAGGCCGCCTTGCACGGCGGCGGCAACTTCCAGGTCGCGGTCCACGACTTCGCTCCGACCAGCTTGCCCGCCTACTGGCCGACCACCGGCGAAGACCGCATCCTCATGAACGTCAAGAACCTGATCCCGCAGAACTTCATCCAGCCTCCGGTCAACAAGTAATGGCGAGTGGCGAGTGCTGAGTAGTACCAATCAGAGCCTGAAGCGGTCGCAAGGCGCAAACCTTGGCAATCGCTTCGGGCTCGCATGTTTGATCCATGAAATCAGGTGGCACCTGATTTTCAGGAAAATCCCTATTCCCCGTTGACCCGCTCCGCGTCAAATGAGAGAATAGTAAGTTGATGGATTCTAGCCCAACCATCCCGGCGTTCGCGATGTGCACCGGGCCATCGCACACGCGGTTTCGAACCCTCACAGAAGGAGATTGAAGTCCTTGCCCCCGCCAGACAACCGCGACCGAGATCGTGATCGAAGAGAACACCAAACACGGGTCAACGAACAGATTCGCATCAGTCCGGTGCGCCTCGTCGGCCCCAACGGCGAACAGGTCGGCGTGATCCCGACCGCGCAAGCCATGGAGATGGCGCGCGAGGCCGGCCAGGATCTTGTCGAGGTTGCGCCGCTCGAAAAGCCGCCAGTCTGCAAGATCATGGACTACGGCAAATTCAAATTCCAGCAAAAGCAGAAACAAAAAGAAAAGACAAAGACTCATCAGCAAAAGCTGAAGGAAATCCGCCTGCGCCCGAAGACCGACATTCATGACATCGAGACGAAAGTCGGCCACGCGCGCAAGTTCCTCGAACATCACGACAAGGTCCTCGTCTATGTCATGTTCAAGGGACGCGAGATGCAGCACATCGAAGAAGGCAAACGCATCCTGATGCTGATGCGCGAGAAGCTGATGGACCTGTGCAAGATCGAAAAAGAGCCCTCGCTCGAGGGAAAGCGCTATTCGATGATGTTGGCGCCGAAGTGACGACCGTCGCGGTGCGGCGCTCACTGAATCCGATTGACGACGAATACTAGTTTCCTACAATGATTAACTCCCTTCGGTCCGCCGAGGGGAGTTGTTGTTTTTCACGGAGTCCGTCATGCCGAAGATGAAGACCCACAAGGGTTCGCGCAAGCGCTTCAAGGTTTCCGCGAAGGGCAAGCTGAAACGCGCCCAGGCAGGTAAAAAGCACCTGAATAGTCCCAAGGCCGCCAAGCGTAAACGCCAGCTGCGAGGCCGCGTCGCCGAGACCGGCATCGTCGCAGCGAAATACATCCTCGCGATGGGCGGCAAGTAGTCCGATTCACGACGCCCTCAGGGACCACCATGCCCCTGACCGTCGATTTTTGAAAGGAGCAAAGTCATGGTTCGGGCCTCCAGTGGCATGCCGCTGAAGCAAGGCCGGGCGCGCATGCGAAAGCTCACCAAGGGTTTTCGCGCCAGCCGGCACAACCTCTATCGCCAGTCCGTCGTCACCTTGATGCGCGGCCGTGTCTACGCGTTCCGCGATCGTCGCGTTCGCAAGCGTCAGTTCCGTCGCCTCTGGATCATCCGCATCAATGCCGCTTGCCGGGCGCGGGGCACGCGCTACAGCCAACTCATGCACGGCTTGCAGAAGGCCAATGTCGAACTGAATCGGCATGCGTTGTCGGAGATCGCGATTCACGACGCCGCGACGTTCGACAAGATTGTCGAACTCGCCAAGAAGAGCCTGTAGAATCTTGCGAACCGAGCTGCAAGCCCACGGGTCAAAATCCCGTGGGCTTTTGCGTTCTGCGGAGATAAGAAATCCCCATGTCCGACCTCGCCGCTCTTGAACAACGTGCCCTCGCCGAGTTGGCCGCCTGCAACGACGAAGCCGCGTTGCGCGCTTGGAACACGAAATACTTCGGCAAGTCCGGCGAGGTACTCGCCGCGCTCAAGGCCGTCGGTACCATCCCGCACGAGCAGCGCAAGGCGTATGGCCAGGAGGCCAACCGCATCAAGGAAACGCTGACCACCGCGTTCACGACCAGCGAATCGGGCATCAAGGAGCAGGCCCTGCAGGCGAGCCTGACCGCGAACCCACTCGATGTGACATTGCCAGGCCGGCCCGTCCAGCGCGGCCGACTCCACATCGCCACGCAGATCATGCGGCAAATCTACGGCATCTTCGCCGACATGGGCTTCCAGGTTTACCGTACGCGCGAAGTCGAGGACGACCGCACCAATTTCGAACTGCTCAACATGCCGCCGCACCATCCGGCCCGCGACATGTGGGACACGTTTCACACGACGACTCCAGGCGTGATCCTGCGCACGCACACGTCGCCGGGCCAGATTCACGTGATGCGCGAGTTCCATCCGAGCCCAATTCGCGTAATCCTTCCGGGCATGTGCTACCGCTACGAAGCGATCACGACGCGCAGCGAGATCCAGTTCCAGCAGGTCGAAGGCCTCGTCATCGGCGAACACGTGACGATGGCCGACTTGAAGGGCACGATCACCGCATTTGCTCGCCGGTTGTTCGGGCAGGAGCGCCAGGTGCGTTTCCGGTCGAGCTATTTTCCGTTCACGGAGCCATCGATCGAGGTGGATATCGACTGGCCGAAAGAGGATCCGAACGCCGATCGACTGACGAAGGGCACCGGCTGGCTCGAGATCATGGGCGCCGGCATGGTGCATCCGGTGGTGCTGCGCAACGGCGGCTACGATCCATCACGCTACAGCGGCTTCGCCTTCGGCATGGGCCCGCAACGCATCACGATGCTCAAGCACGCCATCGACGACATCCGCCAGTTCTGGGGCAATGACCTGCGGTTTTTGCGTCAGTTTTGACCCAAGCCCCACCATGAGCGCAGCGATTGGTGGGGGTCGTTGCGGCACGCGATACCCCCACCAAGCGCTGCGCTCATGGTGGGGCTTGAGGGGGATTGCCCATGCCCGCCGAGGGAAAACGTTGGCGCCACGTCATCATTTCCACGGCAAATAGCTGGCTTCCGGGCGACGCGCGTGGCTTTCGCGCCTCGCAACACAAGATTCATTCGTCCGGCGACTACAAGAAGCCGCCGCCGACAGGAGAGCATGCGGGATTGCACCGTTACAGCAAATCGATCAGTGGCGATCGTGTCGTGATTCCGCAACGTTTGCGCGAAACTGTTGCGATTGCCATTCGTGATGAAATGAATCGTCTCTCGCACCGGATTTTGGTGGTTTCTGTTGCCGGCACGCACTGCCATTTTCTAGTGGAGCTGCCGGACGACCGTAAGCAGATCAAGAAGATCGTCGGCGAGGCCAAACGCAAGGCGTCGGTGGCCATTCGTAAGGAAATGCCTGGCCGCGTATGGGCCCATGATGGCAAATACGAGCTTGTCGATACGCAGGAGCATCACACCAACACGTATTTCTACATTTTGAACAAACAGGGCGACGCCTGGATCTGGTCCTTCAAGCACGGCACCAAAACTACATTTGTAACAAAGGAAGACACCCAAGCCCCACCATGAGCGCAGCGATTGGTGGGGGTTGTCCCTGCAAGACGCTACCCCCACCAATCGCTGCGCTCATGGTGGGGCTTGGCAAAATCCATCATGAAAATCCCTCTATCCTGGCTCCGCGATTACATCGACATCACCCTGCCGCCGGCGCAGCTCATCGAACGCCTGACGCTCGCCGGCCTCGAGGTGGCATCGACGCGCGTCTTTGGCTTGCCGATTCCCGAAGGCGTGCGTGTCAAGCCGGAGGAGCGCGGCCCCGTCTGGGACCGCGACAAAATCTTTGTTGCCGAGGTGCTCGGCGTCGAGAAACATCCGAATGCGGACAAGCTCAAGCTGCCGACGGTCACCTGGGGCCCCGGCACCAACAAGCAGCTCGTCACCGGCGCGCCCAACATTAGCGTCGGCGACAAGGGACAGAAGGTCGTCCTCGCCCTCACCGGCTCCGTCCTCTTCGACGGCCATTCCGCGGAGCGCAAGCTCGCCGAGCTGAAGCCGACCAAGATTCGCGGCCTGCCGTCCGATGCGATGGTCTGCTCGCTGCTCGAGCTCGGCGTTTCCGAAAACAAGGACGACCATACCGGCATCATCATTCTCGATGACGATGCTCCCGTCGGCACGCCGCTCGCCGACTTCATGGGGGACATCGTCCTGGAAATCGACGTGTTGCCGAACACCGCGCGTTGCCTGGCGATGATCGGTGTCGCGCGCGAAGTCGCCGCTATCACGGGACAGAAGCTGAAGTTGCCGCCGGCCGGCATGAAGACGATCAGCGAGCCGATCGCGGGCAAGGTCGAGGTGCAAATCGAAAATCCGAAGCTGTCGGCTCGCTACACAGCTGCCCTGATCAAGGACATCAAGATCGGCCCCGCCCCCGGCTGGATGCAACGCCGGCTCCTTTACGCGGGCATGCGTCCCATCAGCAACATTGTTGATATCACGAACTTCGTCATGCTCGAATGGGGCCAGCCGTTGCACGCATTCGATTACGATGTGCTCGTCAAGCGCGCCGACGGCAAGACGCCGACGATCATCGTGCGTCCCGCTCGCGCCGGCGAAGTCCTGGTGACGCTCGACAAGCAGGAACGCAAGCTGACGCCGGATCATCTCGTCATCGCCGACACAAAGGGGCCAATCGCCCTGGCCGGCGTCATGGGCGGGCTCGAAACCGAGGTCACCGAATCGACGAAGAACATCCTGCTCGAATCGGCGAGCTTCGATTTCGTGAGCATTCGCCGCACCTTCCGGCATTTCGATTTGCCGAGCGAAGCGAGCGCCCGCTTCAGCCGCGGTATTCATCCCGAGACGGTTGTGCCTGCTGCCGAGCGTGCCGCTGACCTGATGCGGCAATACGCGGGTGGGAGCGTCTGTGCCGGGCTCGTCGATTGCTATCCGGCGCCGCTGCCGCCGCAGGTCGTTGACTTCGATACCAAGGCGATGGATCGCTTGCTTGGCTTCAAGATCGACCCGGCCGAGGCGGTGCGCATTCTGAAAGCGCTCGAGTACAAGGTCGAACCCGCTGGCGACAAGTTCAAGGTGACGGTGCCGACGCATCGGCTTGATGTGCAGGAAGGCCTCGCCGATCTGATCGAGGACGTTGTCCGAATCTATGGCTACGACCGCGTGCCGACGACATTGCTGTCCGAGCCATTGCCGAAGCAGCAGGCGAACGAGCCGATCGTATTCGAGGATAAGGTGCGCGACATCCTCGTCGATTGCGGTCTGCAGGAAGTCGTCTGCTACGCGCTCACGATGCCCGAAAAGGAAGCGCCGCTGCTCGGCGCGATCGACAACTATGTCCGGCTCAAGAATCCGATTTCGAGCGAACGCGTCGTCATGCGGCAAAGCGTGCTGGCGAGTGTTCTCGACATCGCCGAGAGCAATCTGCGCAACACCGACGACGTGCGGCTATTCGAGATTGGCTTCGCGTACCTGCCGAAAGCGGGCAGCGAGCTGCCGACGGAGCCGCGCCGATTGGCGATCGTGATGACCGGCCATCGCGGCCAGGAATTCTGGAGCGACGCCGGAGCCGTCACGAAGCAGCCGCTCGATTTCTTCGAGCTGAAGGGAGTCGTCGAGGCCCTCGCCGAGGATTTGCACCTAAGCAATATCACCTATCAGGCGGCCAAAGCCGCGCATTTGCATCCAGGTAAATCCGCGACCCTGCTGGTCGGCGGCATCGTCATCGGCTCGTTCGGACAACTGCATCCCAAGGTGGCCCAGCAGTTTGGCCTCGGCGAGCGCACAATCCTCGTTGCGGAGTTCGACATCGAGGCGTTGCAAGGCGTGACGCCGATCCGCTTCAGCTACACGCCGGTCGCGCGGTTCCCGGCTGCGCTGCGCGACATCGCCGTGGTCGTGGACGAAGCGGTAACAGCCGAGCGGTTGGAAGCCGAGATCCGCAAAGGCGGCGGCGAGCTGTTGCGAGGCGTCCGCCTCTTCGATCTCTATCGCGGCAATCAGATTCCGGCCGGCACCAAGAGCCTTGCCTATGCATTGTCGTACCAGGCCGACGATCGCACGCTTGCCGACAAAGACATCGACAAGGCGCACAAGAAGATCGAGGACCGTCTCAAGCAAGTCCTGAAAGCGACGATTCGCGGTAAGGAATAAGCATAGCGCACCGGATCGCCGCAATGACGTTACGTCGCTGCGGGATGTGACGTGCGCTAAACCGCCGAGCGGACGATAATTGCTGCTACCGACGACATAGTGCCAACGCCTACGCCTGCGGCCCAGCGAAACAAATTTCACTTTTACTGGTACGCAGCCATACGGCAGTTCGAGATCGAGCAATCCGTCCTGCCAGCAAATCGTCCTTCTCGTCAAGCCATCGGTTGAGCGCGGCCTCCGGATCAGCCCAGACACCGAAGTAATGCAGCTTCTGCCTCACCTTCTTACACCATTGCCTACAAGCATGAGGAAACAGCGGGAAATCCTTGTTCGGTTTTTTTGGCTTATGGGTGTGGCCGGGTGTGGCCTTTGCCTCTTTACGATTGGGCGAGGGACAATAGGATTAGTCATTGTCATCGTGCAATTTCCAGAACAGGTGGTTTTTACCGGTGACGCCGTCTGCTCGCTGCGATGATTTTGCATAGTAGGTGTGGTATCGGATGTGGTCGACCATATCCGGAACCACGCAAAGGTCGAGAAGACGTGGAAATTTACTGGTTTTGGTGAGATAGCTCAGCTGGTAGAGCACAGCCCTGAAAAGGCTGGGGTCGTCGGTTCAATCCCGACTCTCACCACTTCCCTTTCAACGCTGCCAACGCTCGACCGGATCGGTGGTCTTTTTCCAGGCGGTCCGTAAATCCTGGTCCAAGCCATGCCGCCAACCTCCAGCGAAGAATGTCTATGAGTGATTTCGAAGCCTATCGCAACGACATCCTCTTCACATTCCAGAAACACAAGGGCATGGCCGAGAAGGCGATGGTCCAGCTCAAGGACGACCTCTTCTTTTTTCCGCCGGGCCAGTTTTCCAGCAGCGTTGCGGTCATCGTCAAGCACCTGGCGGGCAATCTCACGTCGCGCTGGACCGATTTTCTGACGTGCGACGGCGAGAAACCCACGCGCAATCGGGATGGCGAGTTCGTCATCGGCCCGGATGACTCGCGCGATAATCTGCTCGCTCTCTGGGAAGCCGGCTGGGGCGCGCTGTTCGGCTCGCTGCGCGAACTGAAGGAGAGCGACTGGCTGCGTACCATCACGATTCGCGGCGAGCCGCACAGCGTCATGCAGGCGATCCATCGCTCGGTGGCGCACGTCGCCTATCACACAGGACAGATCACCTACGTGTCGCGCATGCTTCAGACGGGCACCTGGCACTGGGTCACGATTCCGCCGGGGCAGAGCGGATCTCATCCCGGAAAGTACCTGCAAGCGTGAGTGAACGTCCAATCTGCTTGACGCTTTCGTGCAACTCGCTACGATGGGGTTGTGACAACAATCCCTGCGCCGCGCTCGTCCGCTTCACGTTTCCTTCATGCATCGTGAGATTCGGCATACCGATGAAGCTTTCGCCGAGGAAAGCAATCTTCCGCTCTACCTGATGACGGGACTGCTGGCGGTACTGCTCGCGCTCGATCGGCTGCCCGCGTTCTGCGACTGGATCGGCACACCGCTGTCGCCGGCCTGGCCGCGCGAGCTCGGCACGTTCTGGGACATCCGCTTCACCTTTGCCATCGTCGCGGCCATCCTTGGCGGGGCGCGCATCCTCTACATCGCCCTGCACGGCCTCATCGACAAGAAGATCGGCGCCGACATCGCCATCGCCGTGGCATTCCTGGCAGCGATCGCGATTTCCGAATGGCTCGTCGCCGCCGAGATCGTCTTCATCGGCATGTTCGGCGAGTGCCTGGAGGCGTTCACGTTCGACCGCACCAAGGCGGCGATCCGCAAGATCGTCGAGGTCTTTCCGATCCGCTGCTGGCTGCTCAAGGACGGCAAGGAAGAACGCGTCTTCACCAAGGACCTGCAGATTGGCGACCGCGTTGTCGTCAAGCCCGGGGCGAAGATCCCGGTCGACGGCGTGGTCATTGATGGACGCTCGGCCGTCGACACCAGCCCGCTCACGGGCGAGAGCTTGCCGATCGACAAGGGGCCCGGCGACGAGGTGCTCGCCGGCTCGATCAACCACAATGGCGCGCTCACTATCGACGCCACGCGCGTGGCCCAGCAAACCGTCGCCGGCCGCGTCATCGAGATCACCGGCAAGGCGCTCAAGGAAAAGAGCAACGTCGAGCGCACCGCGGATCGGCTCGCCCGCTACTTTCTGCCAATCGTGCTCGGCCTGGCCGCATTGACCTTTGCAGCTTGCCTGCTCATCTATGGCGTCTACGGCTCTAGCTGGTTTCGTCCCCCGACCGCGCCGCCACGGTCTCTGCGTTTGATACTGACGCTGAGCGCCCGCCCTGCCCTGTCGGTGCTCGTGGTTGCCTGTCCATGCGCGTTGATCCTGGCCACGCCGGCGGCGGTCATTGCCGCACTCGGACGCCTGGCCGGAACCGGCGTTCTGATCAAGCGAGCGGCGGCCCTCGAACGGCTTGCCAAGGTCAGCGCCATCGCCTTCGACAAGACCGGCACCATCACAGAGGCCAAGCTCGAACTGGGCGACATCGTCTGTCTCAACAACGTCCCCGCGGAAGAATTGCTACGCCTGGCCGCCGGCGCCGAGCAACGCAGCGAGCATCCGCTCGCCCGGCTCTTCGTTCAAGCGGCAACGGCGCGCCAGCTTCGCCTTGACGAAGTCTACGATTTCCAGGCCCACCCCGGCGCCGGCGTCACCGCCGCCACCGCCTCGGGAAGCATCCTGATCGGCACGCGCCGGCTGCTCGAAGAAAAGGGCGTCGCCGTCACCGCGCAAGCCGCCGACGCGCTCGAGCGCCTCGATGCCGCCGGCCAGACAGCGCTGCTGCTGGCGCGCGATGGCGTATTGCTCGGCGTCCTCGGCGCGCGCGACAGGCTGCGGTCCGAGGCGTTTGCTGTCCTCAAGGAGCTGCGCTCCCTTGGCATCGATCCGATCGTGCTGCTGACCGGTGATCGCACCGCAGCCGCACGGAGCATCGCGCAGGACCTTGGCTTCAACGAGATCCTCGCCGAGCTGCTCCCCGAACAGAAAGCCGCGTTCATCGACCAGCTAAAGCGCGGCGTG
The DNA here is from genome assembly GCA_035656475.1 of Gemmataceae bacterium. GTDB lineage: Bacteria > Planctomycetota > Planctomycetia > Gemmatales > Gemmataceae > SIAQ01. The sequence continues at coordinate 11,873 of DASRSQ010000153.1, forward strand.
TCGCATGCGACCATCGCCATGGTCGGCGATGGCATCAACGACGCGCCGGCGCTGGCCAAGGCGGACGTCGGCATCGCCATCGGCGCCGCCGCCGACATCGCTGCCGAGGCGGGCGACATCATCTTCATGGGGGATCCGCTCAAGCCGTTGCCGATGCTGCTGCGGCTGTCGCGCGAGACGCTCAAGATCATCAACCAGAACATCATCTGGTTCGCATTCGTCGTCAACATCGTCGGCGTCGTCCTGACCGCGTGGATCTGGCCGTTCGTCATGCCGGAGAACTGGGCCGCGGAGTCGCCGATCGCGGCCGCCGTCTATCATCAGATCGGCTCGCTCCTCGTCCTGCTCAATTCGATGCGGCTGCTCTGGTTCAATCCGGGCGATTCCACTTCGAAGGTCGCGAAGCGATTCGAAGATTTCGACCGCTGGATCTCGACCACCTTCGACTTTGACGCGGCCGCCCACTGGTGCGAGCATCACTGGCGCGGCCTGCTCGGCGGAGCCGTGGTGTTGATGATCGCGGGCTGGGTTGCAAGCGGCCTGACAATCGTGGCGCCGGACGAGGTCGCCGTGGTCCGGCGCTTCGGTGAGCCGGTGGAGGATCTCGAACCGGGCTGGTACTGGCGTTATCCGTGGCCCGTCGAGGACACGCTGCGCGTGTCGCAGCGGATTCGCACCATCAACATCGGTTTCCAGGAAGATGCCGCGGCGGCGCCGGTCGGCGGTCCGTTGACCTGGGGCAGTGCCCACGGCGCCGAGACGCGCGTTCCCGAAGAAGCGATGATGATCACGGGCGACGGCAATCTCGTCGATCTCCTCGTGACCGTGCGCTACAAGGTGACCGATCGGCACGTCTTCCTGTTTCAGGTCAGCAACGCCGACGAAATCCTGCGCGGCATCGCCGAGTCGGAGCTGCGTGCCATGGTTGCGGGGCGATCATTCCTGAGCCTGCTGACCGTGGAGCGAGCGCAGTTCCAGAAGGATGCGCTAGCGCGCGTGGAGGCGCGGTGCCGGGAGCTGCCGTCGCCGGGGCTGGGCATCGAGCTGGACGGCATCTCGATCCGCGATCTGCATCCGCCGAAGGACGTGGTGCAGGCCTATTACGAGGTGGCTCGGGCCATGGAAGATCGCGATCGCATCATCAATGAGTCCGCGGAGTCCGCGACCCGCAAGCGCAAGGCTGCCGAGGCCGAGTCGGCCCAGATCATTGCCCAGGCCTACGGCACGAAAGCGGAAAAGGTCCAGGAAGCGCTCAAGGACAAGTCGCGCTTCGAGGCGCAATACGTCCCGCGCAAGGCGCATCCGAATCTCATGGATTATCGCCTTTACTGGGACGCGATTGGCAAGGCGCTGGCGGGACGCGAGATGTTGCTCATCGACAGCGACAAGGTCTCGGGCAAGCGCAACCTGATGCTGTTCGACCCGGAGCTATTCCGCGTGCCGGTACCGATCTTGATGCGTCCCGACCCGGAGCTTCGGTCGCCGCTGCGCGGGCCGCGAGATGACGGACCATGATAATTAGGCACGGGCGGGCACCGGGAGGGCGAGGCTCCCGCCGAGCCGAACCTTCAGGGGCTCGATGAATGGCAAGTCGCTTGCAGCGATGCGGCTCGGCAGGAGCTTCGCCCTCCCAGAGCCTCGCCGTGAATACGCGTTTGACTTGAAGAGATATTGACATGCTGAAGTACATCGTTCCCATCTTCCTGGTCATTGCCGTCATCGTCGGCGTGCGGCTGTGCTGCTACACGGTTGACGCGGCGGAGTACGGCTATGTCACGGTGCTCGGCCAGCATCGCGAGACTTTCGACGGCCAGACCGATGCGGGTCTGAAAATCGGCCTGCCGTGGCCGCTGGAGCAGGTGCAACGGCTCGACCGCCGCATGCAGCAATTCGACCTGCCGGCGATGGAGCAGCTCACGCATGATCCTGAAGGCAACACCATCGACAAGCTGCTGTTGATCGAGGCGTACGTCTGCTGGAAGATCGCTGACAAGGATGGCGTCGATCGCTTCGTCAAGCGCATCGGCTCGCCGGATCGGGCCCGCTCCATCCTGGGCCCGCGCATCAACGGCCAGCTCGGCGCCGCCATCGGCCAGAAACGCATGGACGATCTTGTCAACACCAGCTCCGCCGGCAAAGCGGGCAAAACCAAGGTCGATGTCACCGTCGAGGAGCTGCGGCAAAACCTGCTCGACACCCTCACCGCCCAGGTGCGCGACGAGTACGGCATCGAACTGATTGACATCCGTCTGCGCCGCTTCAATCACCCAGTGGCCGTACGGGAATCGATCTATCAGCGCATCCGCAGCGAACGCAGCAAGGAAGCCGCCAAGTACAAGAGCGAGGGAGAACGGCTCGCCAAGAACATCGAGAGTGAGGCCGACCAGGATGTGCGCGAGAAGCTGGCGAACGCTCGCGCCGCCGAGGAAAAGATCAAGGCGGAGGCCGACATCGCCGCCCAGAAGATCCGCAACGACGCCTACAGCCAGGACGTCAAGTTCTACGCGTTCCTCAAGGAGATGGACGAGTTGCAGAGCATCCTCGGCAACTCCAAGACGATCCTGCTGTTGTCGACGCATCGCCCGATGTTCGAGCGCATTTTCCAGCCGCCGGCAATGAAGTCGGACGCAGCGAAGGACAAGGAAAAGAAGAAGTGACCGTTTAGCCCCGCTTCGCAGAAGCGGGCGGACAGGATTCTGGTTGCAGCAATTGGATTCTGTCCGCCCACCTCTGCGAGGTGGGGCTAAACGAAATCGGGATCGCCATGTTGCGAATTCTACTGATCATCGTGGTGCTGGTGTTCGCCGGGTGGACGATCGGCACGTCGTTCACGCGTGTGCAGTCGCACGAGCGCGCGGTGGTGCGGCGGTTCGGGCGGATTCTCGATACCAAGCCGGAGCCCGGGCTGCATATTGGCTTGCCCTGGGGGATTGATCGCGTTGATCTGGTGCCGGTCGGGCCGGTGCACTCGATCGATGTCGGTTACGACGACAAGGCGGCCGAGGACGCCGACGCGGGCCCGGTGGGCCAGATGCTCACGGGTGACCACAATGTTGTCAACGTCCTGGCATCGATCAACTACCGCATTCGCGACCAGCAAGCAGACCGCTACGTGCTGCAGGCGAACAACGTGAACGCGTTCGTGGCCCGCGCGGCAGAGGCGCTGCTGGCGGAATGGATCGCCGGCCGCAAGGTCGACGAGGTGCTGCGGCGCGGCAAGGCGGACCTGCCGCGCTTCCTGCATGACCAGTTGCAAACGCGGATTCAGGAATACGACCTGGGCATCGACATCGAGCATGTCAGCATCAAGCGGCTGGAGCCGCCGGCGCAGGTGAAGGAGGCGTTCGATCAGCTCGCTCACGCCCAGACCGGGATCTCCACGAAGGTCAATCAGGCGCGCGAGGCCGCCGAACGCCGCCGTAGCGAAGCCGAGGCGGAGGAGTATCGCCTGAACCGCTCGGCCAAGGCGTATGCCCGCGAGGAGCGACTCAAGGCCGACGCCGAGGCCGATAGCTTCACGCGTCGCTTGGCACAATATCGCGAGCTATCGGCAAAGAACCCCGAATACCTCAATGCCGTCTGGCTCGACCGAATGACGCGTCTGTTCCAGACGATGCGCACGGATGGACGCCTCGATTTGCTCGACCATTACCTGAGCGGCGACCTCAGCATCACGCAATTCCCGCTGCCGAAGAAGCGCTGACATCCTCGCGCCTCCTCGTTCCCACGCAGAGCGTGGGAACGAGGATTGGTCCGGCCTCCCACCAACGCTCGATCCGTCGCTTGCGCGTCCGGCTAACGTCGGACAAAAAATGACGAATTCTCACAAATTCGTCTGGACAGACTGTCGCGAATGTGGCATATGCCCGCCCATCACTTGAGCCAAATGGGGATTTCGGACCGCTTGCTCTGGGGAGTGCGGGCGGCCGATGCGAAGCACGGGGGAAGGCCATGCGCTTACGCGCAGTGGTGTTGACGCTGGTGATCGGGCTGTGCGCCGCGGGGGCGGCCACGGCCGAGGAATCGGGCAACTGGCTGACACGCTGGTTCGCCGCCGCTTCCGGGAAAGCCGAGAGCGAAGGCAAAGCCGTCGAGGTCAAGGAAGCCAACGACAAGGCCGCCAAACAGGCGTCGAATCGTCGCGCTGCCTCCGTCACCAAGAAGGCCGAGGCCGATTGGCTACGTCGGTCGGCGGTGTGCGACAAGGTTCGCGCCATCGCGGATTCGACGGGCGACGAAGCCTTGAAGCAAAAGGCGGATCGGCTCGATCAGCGGGCATGGGAAGTCTACCTGGCCACGAAGAAATCGATCGCGGAGCCGGAGGAGCGACAAGCGGAACCGGAAGTGAAGAAGGGGAGCCGTAAATGAAACGCCTTCTCGCATGCCTGTTCGTGCTGGGGCTGATTGGTTTCGCAGGCTGCTTCACCGCCGCGCCGCCGAAAGTCCTGGAACACGACGAACCGACGGCACTCGTCGAGACGCGCGAAACGGAGCCGGTGACGAGTCAGAAAGTCAATCCAGAGAACGCGTCGGAGAAGCTGCAAGAGCTCGCCGACGAGCTGGACCGAGCCGAGCGTCGGCTCACGTTGAAGACACCGCATTAACTACGAGTCAAACGCGAGAGTGGCACTCTGGCGTCGCAGGTCGGCGACCTTTCGGGGGAACGGCGCCGGCCTGCA